>JAURKF010000183.1 GCA_030831885.1 Flavobacteriales bacterium | reverse complement strand
CCCGAAAGGCACATGTGGTTATAACAGTAAGTGAATTTAGCAAGACGGATATTGTGAAGCAGTATGCTTTAGATCCGAATAAAATAGACGTGGTGTACAATGCTGCGCAGTCGGTGTATGGCGTACTGAGCGACGAAGTAAGGATGATTGTAAGAAATCGATATACACAGGGTGAACCCTATTTTGTATTTATAAGCTCGATTCACCCGCGAAAGAACTTGCAACGGTTGTTGCAGGCATATGATCAATTTCGGGAACAGACGGGAAGTAATGTTAAGTTATTGGCTGTTGGACGACGCTTCTGGAAGAATGAGTCGCTGGATGAAACACTTCGCAATATGCGGTTCGGAAGTGATGTGATTTTTACAGGACATTTGGAACAGGATGAACTCAGCCAGGTTTTGGGTGCAGCTCTGTGTTTGATGTATGTAAGTTATTTTGAGGGGTTCGGTGTTCCAATCGTTGAGGCCTTTCAAAGTGGGGTTCCGGTGATTACCTCTAATGTTTCTTCGATGCCTGAAGTGGCTGGCGATGCCGCAATAATGGTGGATCCATTCGATGTGCAATCCATAACTTCTGCAATGGTCGATATATATAGCGATAATTCATTGCGGGCTGCGTGCATAGTGAAGGGCCTCAAACGCTCGCAAGATTTCAGTTGGAATGTTTCAGCGGAGCGTTTTTGGAAGATTATAGAGAAAACCGTTGAAAAGCGATGAGTGGATTGAAACGATTTCATCAGAAAGGTGTGTTGGAGGCCGGTTGCGATGAAGCCGGGCGAGGATGCCTAGCAGGACCGGTGGTTGCAGCAGCGGTGATTCTGCCGCCCAAGTTTAATCATCCGATGCTCGATGACTCCAAAAAACTCAGTGAGAAGCAGCGATCAATATTGCGCCCTATTATTGAAGCAGAGGCGCTGTCATGGGCAGTGGGTGTTGTTTCCGTAAGTGAGATTGATGAGATAAATATTTTGAATGCGTCTTTTCTAGCAATGCATCGGGCGATATCTGCACTGAAGTCGAAACCTGAATGGCTGCTTATTGATGGTAATCGGTTCAAGCCATATCCCGAAATAGGTCATTCATGTATCATTAAAGGAGATAGTATTTATCGATCAATTGCCGCCGCTTCGATATTGGCCAAAACACATCGCGATGAGTTGATGGAAGCGTTGCACGAGGAATACTCTATGTATTCATGGCAATCCAATAAAGGCTATCCCACCAAGGATCATCGCGAGGCAATTCGCAAGCACGGGCCTTGTGAGCATCATCGTATGACATTCACTTTGCTGCCTGCTCAATTGGAGCTAAATTTATGAGTGTATCTTTTTAACGCGAAATGAGGATTTTACCGGTAACTCTTCCTTGTGCAGAAGTGAGTGTTACGAGGTAGATACCTCCCGGCAACTCTTCCTGAGTGGAGATAGTAATAAAATCGTTTTCGTGTATGGCAGCAACTGCTGACTGATGAACCAGCTGACCACTCATGTTGTGTACTTCGCACAAGGTTTCACCATGCAGCCATGATTCGGTGGTATTGATCATGATGTCGCTTGCCTGATGATTGATCATAGAAATCTTGCCGGTTTCAAATACAGGTTGAGTCTCCTCTTCCCATTCGTAGAATTCGGTCCAGCGATTTTCTCCCCAGAATTCTTCCGGAAGCATACCGGCCGCAGGGGCTGGCGGGAACGAGCAGCAGCTTATAGGAGAACCTTCCGGAGGTGAGGAAGTGTTTCGGAACCCAATGAAACAGGGCCAACTCCAATCGGATTGTTGTCCCGGTATGGTGGCTTGTTGTCCATAGGGGTTGGTATAAGTGGCGGGTAACACACGGCACTGAGCCTGTAGAATATATACCTGACCTAATGGAATTGGGTAAGAAGCCGGATAAAAGAAGTAGCTGAATCCCCACCCTGTGGTAATGGCCCCTCCTGTAGGAGCGAATGGGTTGGCCGCACATGGGTCCACCGGCATCAGTCTGAATCGGTATTGATCCATGCCTGTGGGGGATACTGTTTCAACGTATGGGCCTGATTTATTTCTCCAAAGACAATAATTGGAGAGCCCGGCAGAATTCGTGTTCAGTATGTTCGCATAGGGGAAACCGCATGAAGTAAAGGTGCAGGGTCCGCACCACTGAGGATTGTTGTTGCATCGCTTCGCGCGCACATACACTTGATATACTTTGCCGTACCTGAAATAATCTATGTATGGAGGGGTACTGGTAGAAAAAATGGAACTTGAACTCCAGTTGGTAATGAACTCCGTTTGGCCATTGTCAGTAACAAATCTGAATTGATATTGAAGGTTGTCACCAACGAATGATGCCTCGACCGCGCTCGCAAAAATGTTACAAAACGTTCCTCCGCAGGGAGTGGAGGTGATGGTAACGTTTGGGCAAATGTTGGTGCATATATTGAGCTTTCTGCCTATTGAATAACCCCACCAAATATTCCCGCAATCTGCATCTGTAGCTTGGATTTCCACATAGGCTACTATTGAATCGAGATTTTCGCAAATGCCGGATGAAATATTGAAGTTGTTGATATCGGAAGTGGTGGTGTATGGTCCATAAATATTACCGGAGGCGTCAACAAATTTCCATCGGGTATTGCCCACAGTGTAAGAGATAAGTGTTCTTTTGAAGTTGGTTGTAAGATTATAGCATGTCGCAGTGCCCGGTGGATCGGGAAAAAAGTTGGAACGAATTCCTACCGCCAAGTGCTCATAGAGAAGATTAAATGTTCCTGGTCCGGGGCTATCAGACCGACCTACACGAACCTTATAGGTATTTCCTACCGTCAACGAGTTTATGCAGATTACTTCTTTAACTCCCACGCCGTTGGCGTTGGAGGATGCCAGCGGTGTGCCTGTTGCAGTGGCATTCCAGACTTCCAGATTCGCATTGAAACTGCTTGGATTACAAACCTTGATTTTTGCGACTTCAGCTACCGCCACAAAGTGAAACCAAACATCGTTGTTCATTGCGCCTGTTCCTGCAGCGGGAGTTTGAGTTGAAGCGGAGGCACCTAGGTTGTAGGTAGTTCCCCCACATTGAGAAGTGGCTAGGCTTGTGTATCCTACCATTGAGGTGCCCGCCAGCGGTAATGAACCGGCAGCGTCTTCATTTTGTGCCCGAACTACAAGAGCGCTGAGCACAATCACGGAGAATATGTATAAAGCTTTCATGGTGAGTGGGTTGGTTCAAATGTAATAGACAAATTGACAAACACGTGGTTGCACGACAAAAGAATCGAATCAATTATCAACCTAGTTCAGTTCAATAGCTCTTTTGATAAGTTCCGGGTTGAAGTTGCCGTAAACCTCTTCGCGAGGGGTCAGACTCGACAGATCGTTGCCGAGGGAAAGATACTTTTGAATTGGATCTTCGTTGGAATAGAGCGGATATGCAACTGATTCGGAAATCATGCTAGTGGCGTAATCACTCATGCTCCCATAATTTTGAAGAGAGAAGTTGCACACATTCATTCCCAAGGCATCGTAGAAAGTTGTGCTGTAAATGCTGATTTGAATTTTGCAGTTTTGAAGCAACATATCGAGAGGTATTTCGACATCGCGAATTTCTATACCCTTTGACGCAAGTGCATAATATGCTTCTTTGTTTTTTTCCTGGGGATGTAATTTTATGATTAGCCTCCAGTCCTTGTGATGTTTCAGGTAATTCACCAGAATTTCAACATAGCTTATATAATCGTCATGTAGATTTTTCTGTGCACATACTAAAACAATATTTTCTTTTTGAATCGCATTCATTTTGGATGGCGATTGCCTGTAGAGATAATCCCCGGCAACGTGTATCTGATAGGAATGAAATTCACATCCATTTTCAAGTATTCGTTGCCAGTACCGTCCATAAACAAGGATTTTATTTGGAAAAAAAGCCTTGCCAATAACCGATGCGAATTGCTCGTGGTACACGTAATATAAGTCGTTGGTAGCAATAAGGCCGTGTTGGAATTCGATGCTTTCTATGCCCAGTGCTTGAGCTGCTGCGAGCATGCCTTCGTTGTGATAGTGGCATACAAAAAGCAATTTGCGCGTAGGTTGATTTTTGAGAATGGAATAGAAAAGACGGAATTCCTCAAAGAAAATATGCATTGCCGAGCGAATCTGCTTTAACTCGAGTTGATTGAACTGCTTGCTTTTACGAGCCGAGCTCAATGTCAAATTCAACTCACTCAATAATTCATATTCTGTTTTATCAAGGGGTGAAAAAGCACCTGATAACTCTTTAAGCGTATAGTCGGACTTTATGAGTGAAGTTGCAACCTGATTAATTGTGGTAACACGCTCGGTGCCGATTAATTGAACAATGCGATCGAAATATATTGATCGCCATTGACCGTCTTCACCCATTATGACACGATCGGGGAATAGTATGACGTATTCTTTTAACTGTGCTTTGCTTTTAGGTGGTGCATGAAACTTGGATTTCAACCAATAAATTAATAGCTGAACTCTGAGAGGAAACCTGAGATAATTGAAAATGATTTTCTTGCGCTGCTTTGTAAAGTGAAAGTATAGCCCATGCTGAAAAATCTTTAGAAACGAGAACTTTGACCTGCCGAAGCGAGCAGGGTGTAATAGTTTTACCTTTAAGTACTCGTTGATTATTGAAAACGGAACATGTTCCATACGGTGGGCGTTTGACTCCTTGCAGTATTCAAAAATAACTTTAAATGATGTTCGCCGGAGTATTCATTTAAACTCATGCAATATTTGATTAGCGCAAGTTGAAACTGAGTGTGACAATAACCGAAGACTAAATATCTGCGTGCCGACGTCACAGTGATTTTGAAGTTGGAAGGCTAACATAGAAAGACGCTCCTTTACCTTCCTTACTCCAGAAAAATACTTGCCCTTCATTCTGTTCGACAATTGTTTTGACCATTGCCAGCCCTAACCCGGTTCCAGTTGATTTCGTTGTGAAGTTGGGGACGAAAATATTCCTGTGATTGATTTGGGAGATACCTACACCATTGTCGTTAATTCGAATCAAAATATCCTTTTTTCTTCTCTTGATTTGAGCTGAAATAATTCCATTTTTGTCTTGCGGAATTGCCTGAACTGCATTCGATAGAAGATTATTGAATACACGAATCATCTGGTCTTTATCTATCCAGGCAATACAGGGCCCTTGGTCCGATACCTGCAGGGAAATTTGCAGATTTTCTTTATCGGAATAAAGTGCCAATACTTTGACGAGCACTTCGCGGATATCCACTTCTTCCTGAACCGGCCTGGGCATTTTCGCAAAATGTGAAAACTCATTCGCTATTCGGGTAAGGGCATCAATCTGCTCAATCATACTTTCGCTGAAGGCCTTTAATTTATCATCAAACCCATTCGGATTTTCTTTCCACGTCCGCACCAGTTGTTGCATGCGCAGTTTCATGGGGGTAAGCGGATTTTTTATCTCATGTGCGACTTGTTGTGCCATTTCTCGCCACGCGCTTTCGCGCTCTGTTTTTGCCAGGCGTATCGCGCTGGCCTCAAGTTGGGCTAGCATTCGATTGTATTCTTTCACGAGCGAACCAATTTCGTCGTTGCCTTGCCACTCAATCGGTTCGTTGTATTCGCCAAGCTTAGTTTTACTGAGCCTTCGGGTGATTATTTCGAGTGGTCTGCTAATGTTGCGCGAGAGTAAAAACGCTAACAACGCCGCTATGATGAAGAGTGCAATATATCCCTTACTTATTTCACGCAAGAATGATTTCAGTTCACTGATGCGGTCGTATGATTTCTCGTAGACAATATTCGCAATCAGCATGGGCTTGCCTTTCGAGTCGTTGAAGTACCAATAAGCAAGTGTGTAATTACTCTTTGCGAAATTGCGATCGACATAGGCGCGCTCGTTGCCGGTTGAAAGCTGTTTAAGGATTGAATAGTTTACTGATTCGGGAACTTCAAGGGTATCCATTTCCACGAAGTTGGACGAAATGAGATATCTTCCTTTTAAGTCGAAAAGCGCAATGAATACATCGTGCACATCACTGAGTTCACATACTTTGTCGCTGAATACTGAAACGACTGAGTCGGTTGGAATGTACCCGCCGTTCTGCATTACGAAGTACTCCATCGAAGCACGAATGGCTTCTTCCTTATTCAGGAAACGCGCTTCATTGTCACGATCGTTGTGTTCATATTGATCGTAAATTGTAAGCGTAAAGGTCACGGCAAACGACACCATAACCATGGCGAGCATGGAGAGATAAATTTTCGTTCGCAGTGAGGCGCGCATAGTTCGTTAGGCACAAATATTAAACCACTACGTTGACGATACGCTTTGGGACTACTATTATTTTCTTTATTTCTTTTCCCTCCAGATAGCGCGATGTTTGTTCGCTGGCGCGAACAGCGGCCTCCACTTCCGCACCTGAAAGCTCGATGCCCAGCGAGAGGAAATAACGAGTTTTACCATTAAATGAAACAGGGTAGTCAAATGAATCATCTTTCATTTTTGATTCATCGAACACCGGCCATGCTGCTCGTGTAATTGAATCGGCATGCCCAAGTTTCTCCCACAATTCTTCAGCAACGTGAGGAGCAAATGGCGAAAGAAGGATGACGAGTGGTTCAAGTACTTCTCGCTTATTGCATTT
>JAURKF010000182.1 GCA_030831885.1 Flavobacteriales bacterium | reverse complement strand
TCACCAATCTCACCAGTCTCAATTTCGACAATGTTCAGGAGAAGTTGTTCGCTGCAAAAGACACCTATGACCAAAACGGAATTCCAAGCGGAAGAAGCATTGTAGAAATCGACCTTACCTCCGGCGATGTAATTACCCTGGGTCAGCTGGTAGATTTCCCATACTTCGTGGGCGGTTCTTCCCTCTTCGATCAAAACTCAGGCACCTTCATGCTGGTAGGCATCACAACCGACGGTATGCTAGAAATGATCGCTTTCGATACCTACACGAACACCTACACAACCGGCTTTGTGCCCGATAACGTTTCTGAAATCGCATGCGACAATACCCAGTTCGCTCAAAATCGTTACGCGGCTATATCCGGAGTCGAGCAGCAACCAACGGTGACATTCAATGTATACCCCAATCCTGCATCGGAAGTGTTGAATCTGGAATGCACCACTGCAGAACCGGTTCAGGTGCAAATCTTCTCTTCAATGGGTGAGCTGGTTTATGAGAAACAGAATGTTTCCGTCAACCGATTGAGCATAGACATGTCCACCCTATCTGCGGGACTTTACACAGTTAATATGACCATTGCTAAGCAAACAGTATCGAAGAAGGTATTGGTGAAATAGACTAGCTATCTTGCTAGACGCGACCCAGCCCCAGCGGGGCGTTACATCAATAACAGCACATAGCACACACTCCGGTTCCAAGCCCCAGCGGGGCGTAACCTCCGGATTGCCAAGTTTCAGTTTGCAAATAAATGCTCGTTCTAGCCTAGATGATGATCTTCAGAATCCATCATACATAAAGCGCTACGACAAACTGAGTATTGGCATATCAATTTGAAACATACAATTTTCGATTCTTAATGTACATTGTACCCAATGGGACTTCCACTAGCTCTCTGCCCATTAAATCGAATATTCTATCATCATCGGACTCTTTGCTTGAAAGCTCTGTTATTCCGGCAGCAATGCAATCATCCAGATTCGTGTTGAGTCTAATCCATCTATTCGAAGATTGGCCTTCCACAAAGTTTAAGATATTACCGTCACATTCAAATTCGACGTATTGCGCGGCGATGTTTCCAAAGTTGTAATCAATTGTCAGGGTGTCGTTGGCAAACCAATAAGGATTTGTCCCGGGAAGTGCGTTCTCGTCGCCTGCTTCGAACGTATTGTAGAGAGAATCACAGTTACTGCTTATCCAGTAATATGTATACTTAACACCATCTTCTAAGATGTAGAGGGTGTTTGAAAAACCTTCCGGTATCCATTTACCTTCAACAGAGTATGTGCTTTGCGCTTGTACCTGTAATCCAACACACACAAGTAGTACCAACAGGATTTGTTTCATAATGTTTCGATTTTCTTGAATTTGCAGCAAAAATAAGCTACGTCTGATAGCTATCTGCGCAGGAAACAACCCCATTATCTTTCTTTTTCCACTTCTTAACTAACCGATCATCAAACGATAATATTACTCAATCGCACAAAATACTCCCATAGCTTGGTGCCGGGAAATAAAACCAACTCTCTCGAGTTTAATCATAGTCATTTGAAATCATTACCATACATAGTTCTCATAGCCCTGTGCTTGTCTGTGTTGCTCCAGGGTCACGCCTGCAGCGGCTATAAGATTACCATGGGCGATAAGACCTTTCTCGGTAGCAACGAAGATGCCTGGAGAACGACGCCTCATATTTGGTTTGAAGAAGCGAAATTGGTTGGCAAGTATGGTGCGGGATTCACGGGCTCACGCTATGACGGTGAAAACGGATACGCGCCACAATCGGGGATGAATGAGATGGGCCTCGCCTTTGAAAGGCTCGCATCCTACCACCCAAAACAAGATGCGTTTGAGAACCGTGAAAAAATTACCAATCCGACAAAGTACTTAAAGGACATTCTGCACTCGTGCGCTTCGGTTGAGGAGGTGCAGGCGTATATCAGTCGCTTTGACCACAGTTATTTTATCGAGGACGTTTTTATCTACGTTGAAAAATCCGGCAAGTACCTCATTGTGGAGCCTTTCACACTTACAATTGGCAACGAGCCTTCGTATGTCGTCTCTAACTTTTGTCCGTCGATCACTTCATCTGAAAAGGCAACTAAACTGGACAGATACAGAAACGGAGTAGAATTTCTGAATAATGGAATCGACACAACGATCGCTTTCTGCACAGACTTATCCGACGCCATGCACGTTTGCCGCAAGAAAATTGGTGATGGCACGCTGCTATCCTCCGTTTGGGACTTACGGGACGGAAAAGTGAATTTGTTTTTTTACCACAACTATGATACAACCGTGCAATTCATTTTGAAGGATGAATTGAAAAAGGGCAATCATAGTATTGCTATCGCAAAGCTATTTCCACTGAATCCTGAATTTGAACAACTCCGATATTTTCAAACCCCCAAAAACAACAATTGGATTGCAGTATATATTTTGGGATCAGCCGCTATCATTTTGTTCTCCTCAATCTTCTTTCTCCTTCAGTATTTTCGGGCGAAGAAGAACCAGAAGTTCGCTCTGCTGAAGCTCATGCTATTCACCATTGGGCTCGTCCTATTCTACTACATGTATGTTCTGAGCAGCAACGTTGCTGTTTTCTATTTCCCGGCACCGTATCAATCCCCCACAAACGCATTGGTTAGTCTTGCCTCCTACATTCCATTGTTGTTGCTCGTGTTTATACTCCCTCTGCTCATTCTGAATTACCGCATATACAAGGAGCATTGCTGGAGTGCATTCGCTTCAGCACTATTTACAATCAATAATCTTATATACATCGGTTTGATTGGTCTATTTCAGTACTGGAAATTTTTCGACGTTTTCAATTGACAACAATGAGACACCAACCGAACCTTGCTGTGCGAGCGAACTTTTCATTCT
>JAURKF010000181.1 GCA_030831885.1 Flavobacteriales bacterium | reverse complement strand
AGAAACAGAAACAGAAACACAATGAGAATGAGAATGAAAAAGTTTTCAAATTACTAAGTATGTCAAGGCGCGGCACCTCATTCTCATTGTGTTTCTCTGTCTAATCTATTCTTATGGATAGAAGGAGAAACAGAAACAGAAACACAATGAGAATGAGAATGAAAAAGCCTTCAAATCACATTTAGTTTCTATTTTCGCTATTATGCGTCCTCTCCTATTTAGTATGGTACTCGCCCTCCTCACCGGCTGCACCTCGCAAAACACTCTCTTCGAAGAACACCAAAGCGTGGGCGAAGACATGGTGTGGCAACCCAGCGAACCTATTACCTTCACTATTGATGTAAAGGAGAATAAGCACCCGTTCGAGATGGCCGTAGCTGTTCGATATGCCAACGGTTATCCGTTCGATAAGCTTCCCATATACATGACTGAAACCAATCCTGCCGGAGAAAGCGTTCGCAAGGACATCGATGTTATCATTCAGCCTACCCCCGGAGAATATCTTGGTGAAAAAGGCATGGACATTATTGATTTGGAACAAACAATTGATGCCGACAAGGAGTTTCCAACATTTGGCAAATACACCTATACGCTCATTCCGAATGTCGATGACCCATCGGGCTTTCCACTGCTGATGGAAATCGGCCTGATACTTCGTGACCCTCAGCAGAAATAAGGTTAGCGCGTTGCATCTTTGCATCATGGATACGCGCATTTCATCACAGCTTAAAGATGCAATTGCTCTGCTCAACGCCGGCAGACTCGTAGCCATTCCCACCGAAACCGTATATGGACTGGCAGCCAATGCGCTCAATGCCGATGCAGTGATTCACATCTTCGAAACGAAAAATCGTCCGCACTTCGATCCACTCATTGTGCACGTGGCCGATATTGAGCAGGTGAATGAAGTCGCTTCACACATTCCCGCGCACGCGCGCATACTCATGGAAGCCTTGTGGCCCGGACCTCTCACCATAGTCCTGCCCAAGCACGAACGGGTGCCGCACATCGTGACGAGCGGACTCGACACTGTGGGTGTGCGCATGCCCGACCACACGCTTACACTGCAGTTGTTGCATTCACTCGAGTTTCCGTTGGCTGCTCCAAGTGCCAATCCATTTGGCTATATCTCCCCTACTTCTGCACAGCACGTAGCTGAGCAGCTGGGAGATCGAATTCCATACATCCTTGATGGAGGCGAATGCTCTGTTGGAGTTGAATCGACCATTATCGACTGCACTGGCGATACACCCACCATTCTTCGACTTGGCGGAACTTCCGTAGAGACTATCGAAGAAATCATAGGGCCTATTCGCGTAAACGCTATCAGCACTAGTTCTCCGCAAGCCCCGGGCATGCTTCATTCGCATTACGCGCCTCGCAAACCTCTGCTAGTTGGGAATATCCATGAACTGCTACATGAGAATGGAAGCAACGTGAGCATTCTCAGCTTCAAAGACAGCTTTCATAACTACCGCAACATTCGACTATCGGAAACAGGCGATTTACACGAGGCTGCGCGCAATTTATTTGCGGCCATGCGCAAGCTCGACGCGGATCATCACGAACTCATTATTGCTGAATTTGTTCCCGATTATGGATTGGGACGCGCCATCAACGATCGCTTGAAGCGAGCATCAACTAAATAAGTGACTTATCGAATGAGTGCAATATGACCTCTTCGCTCGAAGCCATGACCTTCTGTGGTTCGACACACCAGCAGGAAATTATAGACGCCATTGGGAACATAATATTCGCCTTGGAGCGAATCTCCCAGCCAAGGCCGCGAAGCATCCACTGAGTAAAACACCATACTCCCCCATTTATCGAAGATTTTCAAATCGTATGCATCAACGTTGGATACACTAGGCCAATACTCATCGTTAATGCCATCTCCATTAGGCGTAAAGCACGATGGCATGAATACAGCTGCCGAACAATCTTCAAATACAACGTGGAGCGAATCGTTGCTCATACCACATTCATTGCCTACTTGAATAGCCAAGTCAATGCTCTCATCAACCATGAGCGTCTCTGTAGTATCACCTGTTGACCAAATATAATAATCCACAAAATCACCCAGAGCCTTCAACTCATAAGAATCACCTTCACAATAGACAGGATCCTCGCCCAGTGTAACAAATGGCAAGGGATATTGCTCTACTCGAATAGAGTCAGCCACGAAACAAGGACCCTGAGTCACTTCAATGCGATAAATACCGGGTAATGTTACCATCAGCATATCATCTGTATCACCTGTATTCCAAAGACCCACTTCCTGTGCATGCAACAGCAGTGTTTGGCCTTCACAAAAAAGCGTATCAGGTCCCAACTCAACGAATGGAGGCGGAACCACAATTACCTCAACGGTATCGCGCTCGAAACACCCCTGGACTTCTAGCTGTGCGGAATATGAACCCGCGATTGAGGGCTGCCAAAATTGGGCCTCTGTGCCATCGCTCCAAACAACGATGGTGCCTGCATCAAGGCTTGCACTTTGTCCCTCACAAATTGTTTGCGACGGGCCAAGCTCCACGTCAAACAACACAATGTCATTCACCTCAAAAGTTACTTCAACTGAGCAATCGTTCTCTTCAATCACAACGTCATAGCTTCCCGGTAAATCGGCTGTGAAGGTACTGGCCGTGCTGCCATCCATCCAGGTTACCGATTGCCAATTGCTGCCTGCATCGAGCACAATAGAATCATAGGTGCACTTGCTTAGGGGCGAATCGATAATCGGCTGTGGCAAGGACGTTTCTGTAATCACCACATCATCGCTCGACTGACATTGTGCTGTTTCCGAAATAGCGGTTAGCATATATGTACCCGGTGCATCAATAAAGACACTTATCTCTGCCGAGGAAGTTGTGAAATTACCGTCGAATGTGCTCCATTGCAACGTAGCGTTCGATTGATTGCACTCGCCGACGAGCAGGTATTGCTCGCCTTCGCAATAAACACCAGCTTCGCCCGCGCTTACCAAAGGAGGTTCTTCGATGTTGACTTGAAAACAGCCTGAAGTGATGTTGCCGCAGACGTCGGTATAAGTGTAACAATATTCTGTGCTGGCAGCAGGTGAAGCTATCGTATTTTGCGTAGAAGCATCCGACAATCCTGTTGTTGGTGTCCATTGAAAGCTTCCATCCGGATTTCCATTCGCATTAAGTTCGACCAACTCACCGGGGCATATGGTATATTCCAAATCGGTATTGAATTCATATGATTGAGCCAGGCAAACAGCATGAACATTCGACAATCCTCCTGTGGCGCCGGTAAATCCCCACCAAACTTGAGAAGTGCCGTTGAATATAGAGTTCACCAAATTCGCTTGAGCGGAAAGACGAAGAGCACAATCGAAGTATAGCTCTATGAGCTGCGTAGATGGATTCCAGGTAATTTTTACAGGATGATCTTGGCCATCTT
>JAURKF010000180.1 GCA_030831885.1 Flavobacteriales bacterium | reverse complement strand
CTGCTTCGCCTCAGCACTTCTACAACTACATGCGCGGTATCTGGAAGAACGGACAGGAAATGCTTTTTGGAGGTAATGGTGTTAGCGGATCAGGTGTAGTTTCTGGTGTGCCTGCACAATACATGTTCCCCGGCGATACTGATCCGTACAATTGGAGCACGTATGGTGTTGTTCCTCCATCGTCTGCACTTCCATGGACAGAACAGACAGCCGGTAATGCTCCCGCTGACCGTCGCTTCATTCAATCAGCCGGTCCTTTCACACTTGAGCCAGGCGATTACAATAACATTACGCTTGGTGTTGTGTGGGCACGCGCTCTTGGTGGTGATCCAATTGAAAGCGTTCAGCTTCTTCGTCTTGCAGATGACAAAGCACAATCCTTGTTCGACAACTGCTTTGAATTGGTAAATGGTCCTGATGCTCCGGATGTGACCGTTCAGGAGCTCGATCGTGAAATCATTCTCATGTTGAGTAATGAAAACCCTTCTTCTAACAATTACCACGAGCAATATACAGAATTCGACCCATCCATTCCGGAAGAATTAATTGATGGCACTCCTCTTACTCTCGAGGACCGCAGCTATCGCTTCGAAGGCTATATGGTATATCAGCTTATCGATGATCAGGTAAGCAATGCTGAATTAAGTGATATCAATAAGGCTCGCCTTATTGCGCAGTTTGATATTCAAAATGAAGTCGCTGAAATAATTAATTACAATCGCGATCAAACAACCGGGCTCATTACCCCGTCCTTGATGGTTCAAGGGGCAAATCAAGGTGTTCAGCATTCATTGCGCGTAACTACAGACGCATTTTCATTGGGGTCGCCCCAATTAGTGAATCATAAGACGTATTACTTCATGGCGATTGCTTATGGTTATAATAACTATGATGAGTACGAATTTGCAACGAGCACTGGTCAAGACGATGTGTTCAAGCCTTCGCGCAAGAGTGCGATAGGACAAATCCCGAAAATTGCAGCCATCCCCCACAACGTTTCTCCCGAAAACGGAGGCACGATCGTGAACTCGGGCTATGGCGATGGCGTGCCTCTTGTGCGCATTGAAGGAACCGGTAATGGCAAGAACGTCTTGAACCTTTCGGCCAAGACCGAAAACGAAATTCTCAGTGCGCCTTACTACAGCGAAGAGGCAGAATATCTTCCCGGCGGTGGTCCTGTGCAAATCAAAGTGATTGACCCGCTGCGTGTGCCCGCCGGTGAATTTGAACTGAGCTTGTCCGACCCCGATGGTCAATTTGATGAAGAGAACATGCGCTGGAAATTGGAAAACATCACCACCGGCCAGATTGATTCATCATTCAACGCCTTCTCTGCCATCAATGAAGATTTGCTTCTCGATTATGGTTTGAGCATCACCTGGGGACAGTACCAGTTCTTCAATGAAGATGGAATAGTAGTGGTGCATAAAACCGATCTGCTTGATTCGGAAATCGAATTCGCCGATCCAGCCAATCCATGGCTTACCGGTATTCCCGATGTGGACGGCTTTGATGAGATGAACTGGATTCGCGCAGGTTCTGTGGAGTCCACCGATAACACACCGGAAGAAGAAACCATCTACGACGACTACAAAGACGGCTCGGGTGATGATCCGTTCACCGATGCATCGGAAACGTTCGAGAAAGTGCTCGATGGTACCTGGTCGCCCTATTGCTTGACAGGCTACACGACCACGCTCACCGATGGTACCTGGATGAACATCGCAGCTCCAACATCGGAAGAACTGGCAGGCGATCTTTCACCGGCCATTGAATTTGGCAACATCTCCAACATCAAGGGATTGAATAACGTCGATATCGTATTCACCAGCGACAAGTCGAAGTGGACGCGTTGTGTGGTGTTGGAAATGCAATCGATTGCCGACATCGCCAACGACCAGTTCAACGGCGCCAATGGTGATCCTGAAAAAATGAAGTGCCGTCGTCACAAGTCGGTCGATAAGAACGGACGCACCTCGGATGATGCCGGCTACAATGCATCGGAAGGTGATCTTACCAGCAATTGGGGCATGGGATGGTTCCCGGGCTATGTGATAGATGTGGGTACCGGTGAGCGCCTGAATCTGGCTTTCGGTGAAGACAGCTGGCTGATGGGGGAAAATGGAAACGATATGATCTTTAATCCGACCAACCGCATGTTTGGCTCCAATGGCCAGGCGTTGTTTGGTGGTCAGCACTGGATCTATGTGTTCAAGAATATTCGCGCTGAGACCTACAAGAATTACGATTCGGGTGAAGTAGGCGATGGTGCTGATTTAGACTACTGCCCGGGCTACGATCAGGGTGCATTCTTGTTTGAAAAGCTTAGCAGCGAAAACCTCACGGCGGGTGACTTGAAGAAGGTGTACCGCGGATGCACGTGGGTAGGATCAACGTTGAGCACAGCTACAGCCTTGAGTGAGTTGGAGAATGGTGGTAACGCAATGCTTTCACCCGAAGATGGGTTAATACCCAATACATGTCGCATTCGCTTACGCGTTGCAAAGGCATATGCAAAATCTAACCCGACCGGTGGAGCGCAAGATGAGGAAGGTTCAAGCAACGGATGGCGCAACCTCTATCGCTTCTCTACCGAGGGTGTTGCAGCAGTTACAGGCAGCAGTGAAACGTTGGTAAGCGAGCTGGACAACATCAACATTGTTCCTAATCCATACTACGCATTTAGCAGCTATGAAACAGGCAAACTTGACAATCGAGTTAAGATTACCAATCTTCCATTCATTTGCACAGTATCTATTTATGATTTGAATGGAACGCGCATACGCCAGTTCAAGAAGGGTGACCCAACTACTTCAATCGACTGGGATTTGAAGAACGAACAGAATATTCCGATTGCCAGTGGCACGTACATCATTCACATTGATGTGCCCAACGTTGGCGAGAAGATATTGAAGTGGTTTGGTGTGATGCGACCCGTTGATCTTGATTCATTCTAAATTTTAAAGACCATTACAGCTTAGCATATGAAGAAGCTTTCATTGATATTAGCAGCGATCACCACTTGGTCATCGGTTGCTTTCGCAGGTAATCCCGATCGTGCAGGTTCTGCAGGCGCAAGCCAGTTGCTCATCAACCCATGGGCACGTAACTCAGCCTTGGCAAACTCTGCAATGGCAAGCGTAAACGGCATTGAGGCCTCGTTCCTTAATGTGGCAGGTTTGGCTTTCGTTAAGAAAACAGAACTGGTATTTTCCAATAATCAGTACCTAGTGGGTACGGGCATACAAATTAATTCACTTGGTCTCGGACAACGAGTTGGCGAAAGCGGTGTGCTAGGAGTAAGTGTAACCAATATGCGTTTTGGAGATATTCCAATTACAGAAACTGACTTGCCTGAAGGTGGCATCGGGAATTTCTCACCTGTCTATACCAATATCGGATTGAGCTACGCCAAGGCCTTTTCCAATAGTATTTATGCGGGTATAACTGCTCGCCTCATTTCGGAATCTATCTACAACGTGAAGGCTCAAGGCATGTCGTTCGATGCCGGAATTCGTTATGTAACCGGTGAAAAGGAGAATGTTCGCTTTGGAATCACGCTGCGCAACGTTGGGCCGCCCATGCGATACCGTGGTGATGGATTGTCGATGGATGCAACCATATCAACCGGCTCTGGTACAACAACAACTTTGAATATGGATCAGCGTTCTGAGAAATTTGAATTGCCTTCTATGGTGAATGTAGGATTTGCATATGATTTCAATTTCAACGAGCGTTCGAAATTGACCACAAACCTTCAATTTACTTCGAACTCATTCACACGTGATCAGTTTGCTTTCGGCGCTGAATATGCGTTTAATAATCGATTTATCTTGCGTGGAGGTTATCAATATGAAACGAATATTACTTCGAGCGAAGCACGCACCACGGCATTTACAGGTCCGGCAGGTGGATTCACCGTTCAATTGCCGGCCGGCAAGAACGGATCTATGCTCGGATTAGATTACGGCTATCGTGCTACCAACCCTTTTGGGGGTGTCCACAGCATTGGTGTGCATGTTGACCTGTAATTAAAATAATTCTACATTTGTAAGTATTGGAAAACCCTTCACGGGGTTTTCCCTTTTTATACACTTCAGTAAAAAAGTTATAGTTATGTCTCAATTAGCCTATTACACAGCAGAAGGACTTAAAAAACTTAAGGACGAATTGCATCAATTGAAAATGGTCGAACGTCCTCACATAACCCAGCAAATTGCAGAGGCGCGCGACAAGGGTGATTTGTCTGAAAATGCTGAGTATGACGCGGCAAAGGAAGCCCAGGGTTTGCTCGAGGCGAAGATTGCCAAAATGGAAACGCTCCTCGCCAACGCAAGACTAATCGACGATAGTCAAATGGATAGCAGCAAGGTATTCATCTTGTCTAAAGTGAAAATTAAAAACATGGCCAACAAGGCTGAGATGGAGTACACACTGGTTGCAGAGAACGAGGCAAATTTGGCTCTGAAGAAGATATCGGTCGATTCTCCCATTGGAAAGGGATTGCTTGGTAAGAAGGTGGGCGACGTAGCAGAAGTGCAAATTCCTGCCGGTAAAGTGCAATTCGAAATACTCGAAATATCCCGCTAATGCCTTCTATCTTCATGAGGATTATACAAGGTGAAATTCCTTGTCATAAGGTAGCCGAAAACGAAAAGTTTATCGCATTCCTAGACATCACTCCGGTTGCCAAGGGACATACATTGGTTGTTCCGAAAATGGAGGTAGACTATTTTTTTGATCTGAATAGCGATTTGCTTGCAGAGATTAATCTATTCGCAAAGGATGTTTCAACTAAGCTGCAGCGAACTATTCCTTGTCGACGAATTGGAGTCGCCATCATCGGTCTGGAAGTTCCTCATGCTCATGTGCATCTCATTCCACTCAATACAATGGCTGACATCAATTTCAGTGCAGAGCGATTGAAGATGACGAGCGAAGAACTCGCCTCACTCGCCTCTGAAATACGCAACGCATAACTAAGCGCATTCATTGACCATTTATTTCGAATTCCCACGATTGAAATCGTGGGCTCTTCACAATGTTTCCGGATAATAACAGATTTCCACAATTAAAATCGTGGGCCCTTCACCCCTCATCCCTCACCCCTTATCCCTTTCCCCTTACCTTTTACCCCTTACCCCTCACCCCTTCATCTCCGCGTATTCTTTCGCGAAATAAGTCAGAATGATGTCAGCACCTGCGCGCTTTATGCTGAGAAGCATTTCGGGCATGGCACGTTCGTAGTTGATCCAGCCCTTTTCTCCTGCTGCCTTTAGCATAGCATACTCGCCACTCACGTTGTATGCAGCAATGGGCAGTGAAGAGT
>JAURKF010000179.1 GCA_030831885.1 Flavobacteriales bacterium | reverse complement strand
CCTATTCCGCAGCAATTATCTCTCACTAAGATGCCATAATTACCGGGACTTTGAACAACATCTGCTAACGTGCCAAGATGGAAATCATAATTGCTATTATTTCCCTGCATTGAGATTATTGGGCCATTCAAGTCTGAAGTTTTTACCCAAATTGAAGTTGTAGTTTCTGATTCAGATGGAAAAATATTATTTATGGAATTAAGATTAAATTGAATTTTATTGGCTATCCCGTCAAAGTTGTAAGCATTGTTGTTATTCCCAAACCGATCCTCCGTCAGCGTCGCACCATTCACCAGCCCATCATTTCCATTCCCGCTTTCATCATTGGCATTACCATTAAAAGGCCACCAGCCCACGAGGCCGTCGCTAGGCACGTAAGAAGGCACCTGCGCGGCGGCAGGCATGGCGAGCAGTGCGCTGCACGCCCAAGAAAATACATACAAAGTTTTTTTCATAACAAATAGGTTGTAGTGCTGCCTTGTCCCTGCGGCAGGGTTAGTATTAAAAAAATCAGCGTGGGACAGTTGCCATGCTTGTCATTGAGGGGGTAGAATCCCTGAGAACAGAGCAAAGCAACGCCCACGCTGTTGCGTGAGCGTTTTGCTTCAACTCCCCTGTTCTCATTTGAATTTTCTACCTTTCAATGACAGGACCGTTAGCAAACGCTAATCTTGTGTTTCGTATGTGGTGAACTGCGCGTGTGCAGGTCGGGAACAAATATAGGAAGTAGTGAAGCAGTGAAATAGTGAGGTAGTAAAAAGTGAAGTGGTGAATTACTGCTTCACCGCTTCACTACTTCACTTAACAATTACTAATGACTAAGTACGAAGTACCGATATGCCGCTGCTTTTGGTGGTGGGTAAGTGTGCGGAGGCAGTGGGTGGGGCTGTTGGGCATGCCCTCGACTTCGCTCGGGCAACACTCGACTTCGCTCGGGCAACACTCGACTTCGCTCGGGCAACACTCGGCTTCGCTCGGGCAGCAATCGACTTTTGTAGAGATCGGCTTTGTTCGAGAAGCGTAGGTTATGCATGTGGGACGCAGCTGCCTGAGCGAAGTCGAAGGCAGCGTTACCCGAAGACTACGCGGTTAAAAAATCAAATTTTTGATACCCTTACAAGCACAACGTTCTCCCCCCATCCACCGGCACGTTAATGCCGTTGATGTACGAAGCCGCGGGCGATGCGAGGAAGGCGATTGCGTTGGCAATTTCGTGTGGCTCGGCCAAGCGTTTCATGGGGACTTCTTCGGCCATTTCGTGCGCTACTTCCGATGCGGTTGATCCCACTTTCGATGCTTTGTTTTGGATGATCTGTTCGAGTCTTCCCGTTTGTGTGGCGCCGGGCAATACGTTGTTGACGGTGATGTTGAACCGCCCGAGTTCCATGGCGAGTGTTTTCGACCAGCTGGCCACTGCTCCGCGAATGGTGTTGCTCACTCCGAGGTTGGGTAGGGGTTGCTTAACGGATGTGCTGATCACGTTGATGATGCGTCCGTAGCCGGCTTGCTTCATGCCGGGCACCAGCGCTTGTGCGAGTATCTGATTGCACACGAGGTGCGAGTTAAACGCTTTGCGGAAGTCGTCGATATTCGCATCGATAGCAGGCCCTGGTGCCGGACCGCCCGTGTTGTTGACAAGGATGTGCGCATGGTCCTTACTCGCGAATGCGCTGATGGCTTCTTCTACCGATTGCGGATGGGCAAAGTCGGCCACCAAATAGGTGTGCTGTTGTTGGTGGTTGGCAGGAAGCTGTGCCATGCACGATTGCAGCTTTGCTTCATCGCGTGCAACCAACACAATACGCGCACCCATAGCAGCGAGTTCTTGCGCAGCAGCCCAGCCAATGCCTTGGGTGGAGCCACATACGACGGCGGTTTTTGCGGAGAGGTCGAGGTTCATGTTGTAAAAATAAGCGGTAATCGGAGAAGGGGTAAGGGATAAGGGTAAAGGGGTAATCGGAAAAGGGGTAAGGTTATGCGCCAACCATCTGTATTATCCCTTATCCCTTTTCCGATTACCCCTTTTATGAGATGTTGCTCCAGTCCGTTTTCTTCTGCTTGATCTTCTTTACCGTCTCGACGATGATGCGGTTTTTGGGCTGCTCCATGTGCGGGTCTTCGTCGAGGATTTCGAGGGCGAGTTCGCGGGCGGCGGAGAGCATCACTTGGTCTTTGGCTAAGTCGGCTATTTTGAGGTCAAGCAAGCCACTTTGTTGTGTACCTGACAGATCGCCGGGGCCGCGCAGTTGCAAATCGACTTCTGCGATTTCGAATCCGTCGTTGGTGCGCACCATCGTTTCCAATCTTGTACGACTGTCTTTGCTGATTTTTACGCCGGTCATCAAAATGCAATAGCTCTGCTCGGCACCCCGGCCCACGCGTCCGCGCAACTGGTGCAGCTGCGACAGCCCGAAGCGCTCAGCACTTTCAATCACCATCACTGAGGCATTGGGAACGTTTACACCGACTTCAATTACCGTAGTCGCTACCAGAATTTGCGTTTTACGTTGAATGAAATTTTGCATTTCATAATCGCGTGCGTCCGTTTTCATTTGTCCATGCACGATGCTCACATGATACTGCGGCATGGGGAAGCGGCGCACTATGGATTCATAACCGTCTTGCAGGTCTTTATAATCCATGGCTTCGCTTTCTGCAATGAGCGGATACACGACGTAGATCTGTCGGCCTTTCTTGATTTCATTTTCCATGAACTGAAAAACTTCCAATCGCTTGGCGTCGGTTTTCCATTCGGTTTTGATGGGCTTTCGTCCCGGCGGCAACTCATCGATGACGCTGATGTCGAGGTCGCCGTAGAGCGTCATGGCAAGCGTGCGTGGAATAGGCGTGGCCGTCATCACAATGACATGCGGTGGCAGCGCAGCTTTCTTCCATAGCGATGCACGCTGCGCCACACCGAAGCGATGTTGCTCATCGATGATGCAAAGGCCCAGGTTGATGAATTGCACGGTAGGTTCAATCAGCGCGTGCGTGCCGATGATGAAGGAGAGTTCGCCTGATTCGAGTTGAGCGAATATTTTCTTGCGTTCCGATTTTGGAGTAGAGCCGGTAAGCAATGCTACCTGAACGCCCGTTGGTTGCAGCAATTCGCTGATGGATGCGAAGTGCTGCATGGCCAGAATTTCTGTGGGCACCATGAGGCACACCTGATAGCCGTTGTCGATGGCGAGCAATGCAGAAAGCAGGGCAACGATGGTTTTGCCGCTACCCACATCGCCTTGAATGAGTCGGTTCATGTGATGACCGCGCGCCACATCGGCGCGTATTTCTTTCATCACGCGTTTCTGTGCGCCCGTGAGTTCAAACGGAAGGTGGTTGTGGTAAAAGTTGTTGAAGATGTCGCCCACCTTTTCGAACACCACTCCGCGCTCGAGTTGCGTGTTGCTGAGCTTTTGTTTCCCGAGTTGAATCTGTATGTAGAAGAGCTCTTCAAATTTCAGTCTGCGGCGAGCGGCTTCGAGCAAGGGAAGCGTAGAAGGCACATGCACTTGTGCGATGGCTTCAGCGCGCGGCATCAGCTTGAAGCGTTCAATGATGTAGGCAGGCAGATTTTCCGGCACTGCAGGCTTGGCTTCTTCGATGAGCTGACGTGTGAGCTTCGCGATGCCGTTGCTGTGCAAGCCTTTGGCGGTGCACTTCTGCGTGGTGTTGTAAACAGGCTTCAGCTCGCTGCCTTGCGTGATGCGCGCATCTTCGAGCAGCTCTAGTTCAGGATGCGTGATGTTGTATCGGCCTTTGAATTCGGTGGGGCGGCCATACAGCACATACGATTGATTCAGCTTCAAACTTTGCACGAGCCACTTCAGTGCTTTGAACCACACCAGCTCGATGTCGCCGCTTTCATCTCGGAAAACTGCTGTTAAGCGTTTGCCATTGCCAACGCCAATTTCACGCGTAGAAACGATTTGCCCGATGAGCTGCACGTTGGCCGCTTCCGATTGGATGTCGGCGATGCGCATAATCTGCGAGCGGTCGATGTAGCGAAAGGGGAAATACTCGAGCAGGTCTTCCCATGTGGTAATGCCCAGCTCGGCCTTCAGCACTTCGGCGCGCTGCGGGCCCACACCCTTCAGGTAGAGTATGTCTTTCTCGAGCATGCGCCGAAGGTACGCAGGCGGCTCAATTTCGCGAAGCGGAATTATGCTATAGAAAGGAATGATAGGATAGTTTATTCCTTTTGGGCGCTATCCATCCAGATGGTTACCGGTCCGTCGTTGATGAGCGCCACATCCATCATGGCTCCAAATGTTCCTGTACGGACAGGTCTTCCCGAGGTAGTTTCCAACTGAGCAATAAAATATTCGTAAAACGGAATGGCTTTCTCGGGGCGTGCAGCGCGAATGAAAGAAGGCCGATTGCCCTTTTTGGTCTGAGCATGCAAGGTGAATTGACTTACCACCAGTAGCTCGCCCCCCGCTTGCACTACATCGAGGTTCATCTTCCCCTCGTGGTCCGAAAAAATGCGCATAGCTGCAATTTTCTGTGCCAGCCAAAGGGCATTTTCTTCCGTGTCTGCTTCTTCAATCCCTACCAATATCAGAAGTCCCGGACCAATGGACGAAGTCAGTTTATTTTCTATGGTTACAGAAGCGTTACGAACGCGCTGAATTACTACTCGCATTGTGCAAAGGTATTTTTTTTATTGTTCTATGAACTGTTCGGGATATTCGGTGGTTATCTCCTCAAAGCTCTCCACAGTCATAGTGGGAAGGTTTTGGTTAAAGGTTTAGTGACATGGGGCTGCCAATGGGTGGCCTCTTGTTTTTATTGTCAAACAAAACCTCTGAGAAACTGAACGTGCTATGTTTGTTGAACCATATGGTATGAATCTATGAAATCAATCTTTACTTTTCTTGTAGCCATGATAGTGGTGATGCAAGTCAATGCACAATGCACGGCATATCTTAACCTGGGAGGTTTTAATTCGACCATCACGGCTGAGTTTATTGGCTTCGGAGCAATTAGCCCTCAATACATCATTGATTGGGGTGATGGTTCGGTGGATACCTCATCGACGCCGCTTTTCGAGCACGTCTATATTTCCGAAGGGCAATACGTTATCCTTTATAGCTACGTGGATCTAGAGAATCCCGATTGCTCATTTTTTTCGTATGATTCGGTTATCATAACAGGGGGGTCTTGCACATTGGGCTTTAATGTTCACGCAGCAGGGCTGGCAGCGGAGGTTCAAGCCTACAGTTTGAATACTTCATTACCTATTTACACGATTGATTGGGGCGACGGAAGTCCAACACAGGTTGCCAATTCTGCTCTGCATGCCTACGCTGTGCCGGGTATCTACACTATTTGCGTTTCACTTTATGATGCCGACCCTGCGTCGCCGTGCGATTTGTTTCAGTGCCAGGAGGTAGAAGTATTCGCAGACGGAATCGGATGCGTTGTACAACCGGAAGTTACCCTGAATAATTTTTCAGCAATACTTTCAATCGTTGGTAACGGCAGCAATGATGCTGATTATTACATCGATTGGGGTGATGGGAACTATGATGACAATCCCACGCTAAGTCATACCTACGCAAACCCCGGGAATTATCAGGTTTGTCTTTACTACGGAATTGAAGGTGATGCGAATTGTCAATCGACTGCTTGCACAGAAGTAGTTGTAGATCCACTGGGTGATTGCTATTTCGATTATGTCGCAACAATCGATGGTCTGAATGTGGAATTGCAGGTGCTTGCTGCAGGCGCAGATTCTCCATCCTATTTTTTCGATTGGGGTGATGGCACCTTTGGTGAATCGACATTACCTCCAACACATACGTATGACGTTAGCGGAACGTATCAGATTTGCGGATTGTATTCCGATGCCAACAATCCGGCAGGATGTCAGTTGAATACTTGCATTGAGGTAACGCTTATAGACAACTCCGGTGGATGTACGGTGGAACTTACCGTATCTCAAGCAGGCGATGTAGTGCTTGCCACCGCTTCCGGCGCGGGAGCAATCAATCCGGTTTATTCGATTGATTGGGGTGACGGAAGTCCACAGACCTTTTCATCGACGGGCTCACACACGTATGCTGCAGATGGGGCCTTTCAACTATGCGTAAGCTACTCCGATTTAGACGATCCGGCTTGTTCGGCGACGACGTGTGAGACTGTTGTAATTGCGAGTGTCGGCGAAATTACACCTCATACAGAACCGCGTTTCTGGCCGAATCCAATGAATGAAACTCTTTGGATAGAGTTCCCGACAAATTGCACGGGCAATGCAGAAGTTCGACTATTGGATGCAACAGGACGTGTAATAATCTCGCAGCGTTATTCTCAACTCACACAATCGAGCCGAGTGGTCGCATGTGATGTTCAGCATATCACTAGCGGTATGTACACGCTCGAGGTTGTTTCGGAGAATGGAAGAACAAGCAGCAGATTGATTAAATGATGCGATGACATTCGCTCGATGAGCGAATTTCAATTCATCACGCCATCGCTTCTGCAATGCTTCGCTCGTAAAGTGCGCGGTAGTCTTCGATAAAACCGAAGTTCTCTTCATCCACGGTAACGCGTCCTTTGGTGACGTGACCGAGCAGCATTACTTGCACACCGCTATCACCAACGAAGTCAAGGAACTCATCTTCGTAATCTTCCACTACTGTAACGGCAATGCGGCTCTGTGATTCACCGAATAAGAATGCATCGCGGCGAATTTCGCTGTCGGTAACGATGTCGAAACCGAGTGAGTTGGGTAAGCCCATTTCGCAAAGTGTAACAAACAGGCCGCCGTCACTTACGTCGTGAGCAGAACTAATGTAGTTGTTGCGTATAAGTTCCTTCATGCATTGTTGCAGATGGAATTCTTCATCGAGGTTGAAGAACGGGGCCGGCGAATTTTTCACGCCGTGAAAGGAATACAGGTACTCCGATGAGTTAATCTCGTTGCGCGGAACGCCAAGCAAGTAGATGAGGTCGCCTTTGTATTTGAAGTCGAGCGTTGTTTGCAGACTCTTATCTTTCATCAGACCCAGCATGCCGATGGTCGGAGTAGGGAAGACAGGAGCGGCCGAACCGTCGGCATTTACCGTTTGGTTGTAGAAGCTCACGTTACCACCTGTCACCGGTGTTTCAAGTTTTTTGCACGCTGCACCCATTCCTTTGATGGCACCTACGAATTGCCAGTACACTTCCGGATTGTATGGGTTGCCGAAGTTTAGGCAGTTGGTAATAGCACTGGGTTCGCCGCCCGAGCAAACGATGTTGCGGGCTGCTTCGCATACGGCTATCATAGTGCCTATTTCTGGATCTGCCTGAACATAACGACCATTACAATCCACCGAAAGAACGAGCGCTTTGTTGGTGTTTTTGATATTCACAACAGCTGCGTCCGACGGCTTGTTGGTGCTCATGTTCGCTGTGCCCACCATGCTGTCGTATTGTTCGTAAATCCATTTCTTACTTGCGATGTTGTGGTTTGCCATCAACTGACGAGCTACGACCACTAAGTCTTTTGGCTCTGCGATGCTTTCAATCGAAAATTTCTTCGCTTCAGCGTAATAGGCAGGCTCGGTGTATTCGCGCTCGTAAACAGGAGCGCCACCGCCGAGTACAAGGCTCTTCGCCGGAATTTCACTCACGAGTTCACCATTCATAAAATAGCGGAGTGTGTTGCCTTCGGTTACATCGCCGATATGAACAGCATGCAAATCCCACTTTTCGAAGATGCGATTTACAACACCTTCTTCTCCCTTCTTAACCACGATGAGCATGCGCTCTTGCGATTCGCTCAGTAGTATTTCGAAAGGCTGCATACCTGCCTGCCGCGTTGGTACTTTATCGAGATGGATATCCATTCCTACTCCGCCACCTGCGCTCATCTCGGAAGTGCTGCAGGTAATGCCCGCTGCACCCATGTCTTGCATTCCAACGATAGCATCGGTTTCTGCAAGTTCCATCGTTGCTTCTAGCAGAAGCTTTTCCTGAAATGGATCTCCCACTTGAACGCTGGGTAGATCCTTGGCGCTTTCCGCGGTAATATCTTTAGATGCGAAAGAAGCCCCTTTGATTCCGTCTTTACCTGTAGCTGAACCCACAATGAATACAGGGTTTCCGGGGCCTTTGGCTTTTGCTGAAATAATTTTCTGTGTGTCGATTAATCCCACCGACATTGCGTTCACCAGGCAGTTGCTTTGATATGATTCATCGAAATATACCTCACCACCCACGGTAGGAATGCCGAATGCATTGCCATAGTCGCCGATGCCTTTCACTACGCCGGCCATCAGCCACTTGGTGCGCGGATTATCGAGTTTACCGAAGCGCAATGAGTTGAGTTGCGCCACAGGACGAGCGCCCATGGTGAAGATGTCGCGGTTAATACCACCTACACCTGTAGCAGCTCCTTGATAGGGCTCAATGGCACTCGGATGGTTGTGCGATTCAATCTTGAAAGCGCAACCCATGCCATCACCAATATCCACCAATCCTGCGTTTTCCTCACCGGCCTTCACAAGCATATGCGGACCATCTTTCGGTAAGGTCTTCAACCACTTGATGCTGTTTTTGTATGAGCAGTGTTCGCTCCACATCACCGAGTAAACGCACATTTCGGTGAAGTTTGGAGTGCGGCCGAGGATCTCCGTGATCTTGTCGAATTCATCTGGGCGAAGGCCCATTTCACGGGCTTGCTCGAGGGTGGCGATTTGCGTGGAGGCAGACATAGGGGTGTGTTTTGAGGCGCGAAGGTAGCACGAGGGTGGTCCTTTTCAAAGAGGGGGACGCTGTGGCGTTCATGCGCACGTTCTAGGCGCTCGTGCAGCAAGGGTGTCTGTGGGCGCACTGCAGCGCGTCCTTACCTTGGTGGTGCTCATGCCCTCACTCTAGGTGCTCATGCTGCAGAGGTGTCTGTGGGCGCACTGCAGTACGCCCTCATGCTATAGTGGACGCGCTGCAGCGCGTCCTTACGCCAGAGAGAAGCAAGTGGCCCATGTGGGTCATGATGGTCTGGATACTATCTTGCGGGCATGTCTTCCCATCCCAGCAAGCTGCCCCACGTGGGCACCACTATCTTCACCGTCATGTCGAAGCTCGCGCTCGAGCATGGCGCACTCAAT
>JAURKF010000178.1 GCA_030831885.1 Flavobacteriales bacterium | reverse complement strand
GGTGCGTCCCAACTGATATTCCCGAAACATATAATCGACGATACGCTCTTTGTATTGAGCACTCATGTCGAGAACCTGAAAAGGAATACCAAGTGCCTCAGCGGCCAACATAGCATCGTTGCTATCATCAATCCACGGACACTCATTATTGATAACTACCGACTCATCGTGCCAGTTACGCATGAAAATACCGATGACCTCATACCCCTGTTCAAGCAGCAGATGGGCTGCCACACTGGAATCTACACCACCCGATAAACCGATAACTACCCGTTTGGCCATGGCCCAAAATTACATCGGTGATGATGGTTCATTCACTTTTGAAATAATTTTAACCGATTCTCCCTACTTTCACCTCCAATTGAATGGGCAACCCTTTGATGAAAAGTTCGTCTAACCGATAACCCTTGTGGCAGAAACCAAGCAATTGCAAGCATTGATCGATGGCTGTCTCAAAGGAGACAGACGATCGCAGCAGGCGATCCATAAAATGTTTTATGGTAAAATGAAAGCCGTCTGCATGCGATACACAAGGGACTCGGACCAGGCAATGGATGTGCTGCAGGAAGGATTTCTCAAGGTGTTCAACAACCTTGATAAATATACCGGTGTAGGTACTTTCGAGGGCTGGATAAGAAGAATAATGGTGAATCTATCAATCGACCGTTTTCGCAGATTGAAGCATGATCTAGTTTTGCTCCGAGAGCAAGATGATATTGAGCACATTCAAAGCGATTCGGATGACGATTCGGATGATTCAGATGAGCATGATGAGATTTACGACATTACGCCGGAGCAGATCATTGACGCTATGCAGCAATTGACACCCGCTTATCGTACGGTTTTCAATCTCTACGTGTATGAAGACTACACGCATCAGGATATTGCTGAAGCGTTAGGAATTAGCGTTGGTACTTCGAAGAGTAATTACGCTAAAGCGAAAAAAAACATGAAGAAGCTTTTGATTAAGAATTTGCATAAGGTTAAATGAAAAAGAATTTATCGCGCTTCGAGCAGAGTCTGCAGGAAAAGATGGGAAACTATGAAATGCCCTACGAGCCAAGTGCATGGGTAAGTTTACATCGTCAAATAGGTATAGCCAGGACCGGAGGCTCGGTTTGGATTATTTCACTTGTATCGACTATACTTGCTCTGTCCGGAGGGGCTTTTGCTCTATACCGCAATCAACACGCTCCGTCATTTGCGGAAAAAGCACCCACCGAAGGCCGATTTGCCAATACTATTACCGGAATAACCCAGGGTGTCTCTCATGTAAAAGTAACTGTTAGTTCTGAACAAAAGAGCTTGTCGGAAAATCAGCTGCATCCGTTGAATTTAGAAGGCCAAAAATCCGATTTTCCATCTTCTGCGAAATTGACTGAAGTGACGACAGCGGGAGAATCTACTCCCAATTCTTCAAATAACATTGTTGCGACTCAAGACAACTCAAAAGCAGACAATTCTATCTCTTTTTCTTGCAACGTGCGTAAAGCGTGTCAGGGAGAAGAAGTGGAATTCCAAACAAGCAATGGTCCTAAATCGGGCAGCTATTTATGGAATTTCGGCGATGGCCATTTCAGCGACGATATAAATCCAAAGCATAAATTCGCTAAAGCAGGCGACTATGACATCTCGCTCTCGATTACAAGCGACAATGGTAAAATCAATACTACCGTTATCAATGATATGATCACTATTGAGCCTGCTCCCGATGCTGACTTCACTTGGGAGTTTATAAATGCAGATCCCTCACAGCCTGAGATTCGCATTGTCAATTTAAGTGATGGTGGCACTACCTATGAATGGAGCAATGGCAATGAATCGTCTGTGCTTGCAGATGGAGCGCATTTCCGTTTAAAAGCCGGTGGTCGTCAAATGATTGCGCTCAATGCAAAAAACTCAGCGGGCTGCTCGGATGGCGCTGTTAAACACATTTCGGTAAATTCCGATTTCGCTTTGGGCGCCTCTTCTCAGTGTTCAATCAAAAATGGCGGGTTTATGCCGCAAGGGCTAAAGAAGAATAAAGTCGATTTCGTTCTTTCCATTTATGACAACAAAGGGGCGAAGGTGTATGAGACCAGCAATCGCCAAAAGGCATGGGACTGTAAATTACCTGGGGGAGCTTATGCCGCAGAAGGAAGTACGTTCATTTACAAGGTAATTATAACAAATGATTTCGCGCAAGAACAGCAGTATTTCAACGGTACTTTCAATGTTTTTCCTTAACCAAAACTATACTAATAGTTGAAGCAAAAGAGCCGCGAAATTTCGCGGCTTTTTTATTTCCATGGTTGTTTAAAACCTTTTTAAGAACATACGCGTAGAAGACGCGTGTCATTTACTTCGAACTATATTTTTGATACCCTGAACTGTGATTGACTGCGCAAAAGCTATAGTGAAATTCCTTACCTGCATACTACCATGCATTCTGCTGTTGTCGGGGTTGTCGGCGAATGCACAGTTCTCTGTAGTGGCCTCCTCGGTAGATCCATGTGTATGTTCAGGTAGCATTAACTATCAGTCAACGTCTTCACAAGGCTTTGCTTATACGTTATTCGATATAAATGACACCCCCATAGAGTCAGCACAAAACCAGAGTGGTTCTTTTGAAATAACCGGACTATGCCCCTCTGTTTTTCATATCGTTGTAGAATACACCGATGGTACAATAGAAGATCAATTTCTTGATGTACCTGCAGGCGCAAACTCAATTGGCGATGCACACCGAGTAATCTTGTGTCAGGAGGCATACACAGATGCAAATGGATTAGGTATTCCTTTCGACCTTACTCCTGAACTAAGTGATTTCGACCCCGGAGGCGTGTGGCGGAATCCCGATGGCTTGATTATTCCGGATGCAGATTTATCTGCCTTAAGCGCATCGCAGATGGAAAGTGGTTGGTACTCGTACACTATAAATTCCGGAGGTTGTGAAATGACATCGGGTATTTATATTCAGACCAATGATGTCGGCCTAACTACCACTTATGTCATCTGTGAAACCTACGAGCCCTTCGAAATGCTCGATTTCATGCAAGGAACGCCGGATACCATTGGCCAATGGTATGATAGCAACCTAAATGTCGTTGCCGATGGAATGTATTATCCGGCCACAATGGACGACGCACTATTTACATACCTAATCGCCGATTTACCCGGGTGTCAACCTGTATTTCGAACATTGTATGTTGACGAGCAAACACAACGTTCTGCCGGAACTTCAGCAGAAGTTTTAGTATGCCAAGGCGGATTCCCCTTCAACATGCTCAATTTGCTTGAAGGTGAGCCGGATGACGGTGGGGTTTGGACCGGGCCAGCCGGTATGGTTGTTCCTGCAGGCTCGGACATTTTCAATCCTTCATTCATGCCACAAGGGGCCTACGCATACACCATTAATTCTGCTGCACCTTGTTCCACTCAAATTTCAACATTAACGATTTCACTCACACCTACCAACCCATCAGGATTGAGTGCCAGTACCCAGGTATGTGCTACCAGTGGGGGGCTCAACATGATGGAAGCGCTAAATGGTGCTCCGCTTATTGGAGGAACCTGGACCAATAGTCTCGGTGAAATTGTAGATGGCATATTCGATCCAGCTACCGAGCCAGGAGGCAATTATCAGTATTACTATCCCAATGCCGGCTGCTCACCTGATAATTCTGTTTTAAGTATCAGCGTTGAGGCGCCGGTATATGCAGGAGGTAACAACACCGCAACAATCTGTCAATTGGATCCAGACTTGAACCTTAATAGTCTGTTAACCGGAACAGCCTCCAATCTTGGAGTATGGTTAAACAATGGAACACCCACCACATCGCTTTTTAATCCGTCGGAAGCAGGTTCTTTCAATTTTGTTTATCAGGTGAATGCCCAGACATGTCCGGACGACCAGGCGAATTTTACCATCTTCGTTCAGCCTGCTGTTGCCGCACCTCTAAGTCAAAACATATTTTTATGCAGTACCGGGCCTGAAGTTGATTTGACCAACTACTTCGGTCAAGTAGCCAACGTATATTTTGAAAGTCAAAACGGATCCCTGCTCGGAAATCTCTTCAATCCGAGCGTTGAGACAAGCACGACGCTTCGCGTTATTAACCCCTCGGGCAATACTTGTCCTGATCAGGAAGGAGAATTGGTTATCAATGTTCTTGATCCAATCATCGAAAACACCCTCATTGTTGAAGAGGTTTGTAGAAATAATTCCTCTTTTAATTTAAATAATCTGCTTCCTGCAGCAGCCGTTGGAATGGGGTCTTGGCAGGACATCAATGGAAACCCGCATTCCAACATGGTTACGATTGACTTTCTGGGCACACAAAGTTTCATTTACGAGGTAATACAGCCCATTGACTGTGGAGAAGAGCAGTTGCAAGTTGACTTGGTAACGTTCACTCCCAACGATGCCGGAGCAGATGCAGCAGAGGTCTTTTGCTATACCGACGACCCGCAATCGCTAGATAATTTGCTTCCTCAATCGGAATCTGGCGCAGGCCAATGGTATCACAACGGCTCCGAATTCAGTTCATCGGTTTTCGACCCGGGCTCCAATTCATCGGGCACCTATATCTATCGTATTGCCCCAAATGGACCCTGTCCCGCCGACGAAGCCATTCTGAGTGTAAATGTCCAATTAGGGATCAATTTTTCGGCAGGTAGCGATGTTCACGTTTGTGCAGGCAGTCCCATGCAATCGATTGGCGGAATGCCAGCTGCAGGCGCTACTTATTCCTGGTCTCCGCAATCGGGTCTAAATGATCCATCCAGCCCGCAGCCAACAGTTAATATACCGGCTGCCGTCAATCAAATAAGCACCGTTATCTACTCTGTAATTGTAAATGATGGTGTGTGCATAATGAATGATTTTGTGTCGGTAATTGTTGAGCCGAATCCAGTTATAAACCTCGACCCTTCTTATGACTTGTGCTTCGGTGAAAGTTTATCATTCAACAATGCCGTTGATTACCCCTGCATTTGGACCCCGGTTAATCTCTTCAACAATCCCAATGACAATAGCCCAACGATACAGCCAACTGCTTCAGTTTACATCGGGGTTCAAGCTTCATCTGATTTCGGATGTACGTCGGCCGCATTTAGCCAGGTAAACGTAAATCCACTTCCCATCCTGATTACCGAAACACAACCAATAGTAGGCTGCCAGCCACTGCGTCTTCAGATAAATCCGTCAGAGGAAAGTCAACACATAGATCATGTTGTATGGAATGTCGCCGGCCTGGGAATCATTGTAAGTGATTCATTGAATATTGAACTTCAGCAACCGGGTGTTTACGATGTCGCGGCTACTGCAGTATCTGAACACGGGTGTGTATCCGAAGCATTTTTTGAGGAAATAGCGGAAGTATATCCGTACCCAAGCGCTCATTTCTCGCTATCATCATCCTCGCTAACCACGTTGCAGCCTGAAGTAAAATTCACCAACCACTCGACAGGAGCAAATTCCTATTTCTGGAATTTCAGTGGTCTGGACACTAGCACGGAGGAAAGTCCTACCTACTCGTTTCCGAACGAAAACAGTGAAAACTTTACCATTTGCCTCACAGCAGTCAATAACAATGGTTGTCGCGATACAACGTGCCGAAGCATATTCATGGATGCTGATTATGTTGTTTTCGCCCCGAATGCATTTACACCCGACGACGACGGAGACAATGACTACTGGAAGCCTGTAATTCGGGGGTTCAACACTAAAGGCTATGAGCTTAGCATCTTCAATCGTTGGGGAGATCGCGTATTTTTCACTGAAAATCCGGAAGAGCCTTGGACCGGTGAAGTGCGTGATGGCGACTACTTTGGCCAGAATGAAGTGTACAATTGGCAGTTAAAACTGAACGTTGATGACTCTACCGACGGAGTGTATTACACAGGAAGCATCGTGTTAATTCGTTAATGGGTGGGCCGTCAAGAATGCTATTCACTGGCATAAAACTCAAATAATTTTTAAATCCGTCGTGCAACTTTATTGATTAAAGGATGTCTTAAATTTGGTTCATTAGCCGAATCTAACCATGGTACGTATTTACTTAGTTTTAATAGCATTACTTTATACACAATCTTCAATTGCACAATGCGGCACTCCAGGCTTTGTTTGCATGGGCGATGGTAATGTGACTGTTTCAGATGGTTTCAACGTTTATGATGACGGTTTCGGAGGACCTTACACGGACACAGACTATACGCTTGTTCTTTGTCCGGATACCCCCGGTGATGTGGTTCAGCTTTCATTCAGCGCTTTTGCATTGCAAACCAGTCCCAATGCTAACAACAGTGATTACCTGAGTATTTTCGATGGAAACAGCACAGCGGCTCCATCCTTGGGTGACTATACAGGAAATTCAATTCAAGGACTTCAGGTTACCGGCACCGTGAATAACACTTCGGGATGTATCACACTTGTATTTTCATCAAATGGCGCAGCCAATGCCGGTTCCCCGGGTTTTGAGGCCGCTATTCAATGTACCACTCCTTGCGCCAACCCGATAGCCCAATCTGAAATTGTTAGTCCCCAACCGGTCGATCCCGCTATTCAAACCGTAAATGTTTGTCTCGGTGAGTCTGTAACATTTGGCGACAATGGTTCATTTGCTCAACCCACATTCAACCTTGCGCGCTATATCTGGAATTTCGACGATGGAACAATAACAACCAACTCAGGCCCAGGGAATATCACCCATTCATTTACCGCACCTGGCGAATACATCGTAACTCTGACAGTTGAAGACGATAACTTGGGTGATGATGCAATTGGCTGTCAAAGTTTAAATGTCGAGCCGCTGCAAATTTTAGTGAGCACCTCCCCTACCTATACTGGCATGACCGACATCTTTACGTGCCT
>JAURKF010000177.1 GCA_030831885.1 Flavobacteriales bacterium | reverse complement strand
GACGCATCGATTGACTTCACTTTGCATAGCATGGAAGCCGGTATGATGGAGTATATGAATGCATCGATGCAGGGTGAATGTGAAGTTGTACAATCAGTTATAGAAATGACACCCGCATTTACGCTTTACCCCAATCCAGCGAATGATCGGGTATCCATAACCGGCTGGGAAACGGATGCCAATGTTACCATAACCGATGTGAGTGGAAGAATTGTGAGACAAGAAACGCTTCGTAACAATCAATTGGAAACATCCACACTAACTGATGGAATGTATGTTGTGAGCCTAACAGATGGTATTCGCTCCGGCAGCATGCGTTTGATTGTGCAACATTGATTGTGATTCAATAAAACGAAAAATGCCGGGTAATCCCGGCATTTTTTCTTAAATGCAAAAAAATTATTCGCCACCACCAATGAGTTTATACGCTAAGCGCACACCTATGTAGTTTGAAGCGCTCGCACCTTCAACATCACTATCAGGAGCGATGATGTTGTATCGAATGCCAACATCAATTTTATTATTGAGAACATATCCTACACCCAACGCACCACTCAGGTAGCTATCAGAAGTAGTTGTGCCCGGAAATGTACCGAACAGTCCCAAATCGATATCTTTTGTGGTTACACTAAGGTTGTGCACACCGCCTTGAACATGCGCATACAACCCGGAACCGCGCTCAGCAAGATAATATTTTGCTCCTGCCTGGATTGGCATCATCGACGATTTATCGATAATGGCTGCAGCAGCATCGTCCACTCCCAGCATAATGTATCCTGCTTGCAGCGTAATGCCCAACTTTTCTCCTATGGGTTGCTCATAACCTACGGACACACCATAGCCAAGAGGATACGACTCACCGAAATCGCCTGTAGGCAAAGCCAATTCAGCACCTAAAGATACCGGCCCAAGTTGAGCCAAGCCCGCCACCGACATCCCGAAGGCAGCGAACATTGTGATTAGTTTTCTTTTCATCAGTTGAAATTTATTTTGTGAAAATATGAGAGTGAAGCCAAGGAAGATCCTTTTAAGAAATCGACCTTCAACATGTATTTGTTAGTTGAGTATTTGGGTTATTCCTAACCGTGAAAATGCCTGAAAACAATTTCCGCCATTTTGTGATTGACAGCCAGCTTTAATTCATCCATACTCGCCTCTTTCACAGCTTGAACCGTTTTGAAATGATGAATGAGCGCTTGCGTGGTATGCATACCTACTCCTTTTATATCCGTGAGCTCAGAGCGTATAGCATCTTTGCTTCTGCGGTCGCGGTGTTTGGTAATTCCAAAGCGATGTGCCTCGTCGCGCAGGCGCTGAATGAGCTTGAGCGACTCGCTGCGTTTATCGAGGTAGATGGGCAGACTATCACCGGGAAAATAAATTTCTTCCAATCGCTTGGCGATACCGATGATGCCGATTTTACCATACAGTTCCAGCTTCACCAAACTTTCCACAGCTGCACTCAACTGGCCCTTACCACCATCAATAATAATGAGCTGTGGAAGCGTTTCGCCTTCATCCAGCATGCGACGGTACCGACGAAAGACTACTTCTTTCATGGTGTCGAAATCGTTTGGGCCCTGAACGGTTTTCGGGTGAAAGATGCGGTAGTCAGCCTTGCTGGGTTTCGCATTGCGAAATACAACACATGCGCTTACGGGATTCGTTCCTTGAATGTTCGAGTTATCGAAACACTCGATGTGTCGTGGCATCTCCTTCAAGTGCAAATCCTTTTGCATGGTTTCCAATACGCGGTTTACATGGCGCTCCGGATCGACCAGTTCTTGCTGCTTTTGCGCATCGAGCATGTAGTGTGTGCTATTGCGTTGCGACAATTCAACCAGCTTCTTCTTGTCGCCCCGTTGCGGAACAGTGAGCATCACTGCGGGCAATTCCATTTCCAATTCGAAGGGTAAAAAAATTTCCTTCGAACTGCTCTGAAACTTATCTCGGATTTCAACGATAGCGTATTCCAGCATTTCCCCTTCGCTTTCCTCCATTCGCTTTTTTACCTCGGTAGTATAAGACTGTACAATAACACCATTGCTCACCTTCATGAAGTTCACATAGCCTGCTTGCGGATCGCTGGCAATGGTGAATATATCCACGTCGTGAATGCTCGGGTGCACGATGGTGCTCTTCGCTTGAAAACTTGAAAGTACTTCGATTTTTTCTTTCACTTCCTGCGCCAGTTCGAACTCATACCGATTGGCGAATTCAGCCATCATCCCTTTCAAATCGCGAATGAGCTCAGAGTAGTTTCCTTTCAGAATATTACGAGCCGCCGCGACACCTCGGTTATAATCCTCTGCGGTTTGTTTCCCTTCGCAGGGTCCTTTGCAATTCCCTAAATGATATTCAAGACATACTTTGAATTTTCCCGACTGAATGTTTTTATCGGTAAGCGCAAGATTACAGGTGCGCATCGGATATAACTTTTTGATTAGCTCCAGCACAGTATGCATTGTGCGGCCTGAAGGATACGGGCCAAAATATTCTGATCCGTCTCGGATTATTTGACGAGTAGGAAATATGCGCGGGAAATCCTCCCTTTTTATAACTATGCTCGCATACGTTTTATCGTCTTTGAGCATGATGTTGTAGCGCGGCTTATATTTCTTTATGAGTGAATTCTCAAGCAGCAGCGCATCGAGTTCGGTTTCCACTACGATGTATTTGATGTCGGCGATTTTGCGCACGAGCACCTTGGTCTTACCATTTTCGTATTGCTGTTTGTTGAAGTAGCTCGAAACGCGGTTCTTCAGGTTCTTGGCTTTGCCCACATACAGAATGTCACCTGACTCGTCGAAATACTGATATACACCCGGCTGATGCGGGAGGATTTTCAATATCTGCTCTACGTTTTCTGGAACGGCCTTCACAAGGTGCAAGGTACAACGCGGTTGATTATACCGCGCTGTGTTACCTTCGCCAACAGATATGAACCTCGTTACCGGAGCTACCGGCCTGTTGGGCACTCACCTCATGATGGAATTGCTTTCACGCGGTGAGCAAGTGCGCGCTCTGGTGCGGCCTCAAAGCAACAGACAGTCGGTAGAGGAAGTTTTTACATTTTACGGCCACTCTTTCTTCCAACAAATAGAATGGGTGGAAGGTGATGTGCTCGATACCGATTCGCTGGAGTCAGCCATGCAAGGATGCACGCATGTGTTTCATTGCGCAGCAATCGTCTCTTACCATCCGGCCGAACGCTCAGCGATGTATCGCGTAAACACCGAAGGCACCGCCAACGTCATCAACGTCGCACTTGAACTGGGCAACATCAAAGTCGGGTTTGTAAGTTCGATTGCTGCCATCGGAAAATCGAAGAACAACGAGAAGGTTGATGAAGAGTCGGAGTGGGTAGAAAATGAAATGACTACGCACTATGCTATTACTAAGCAACTTTCGGAAATGGAATTTTGGCGTGGCATCCATGAAGGACT
>JAURKF010000020.1 GCA_030831885.1 Flavobacteriales bacterium | reverse complement strand
TATGCTATCCAGCTAATCGATTCACGAATTGATAAGATACACGCCATGCGCGGAGAATTGCCATTGGAAGTGGAGGATCTTGAGGATGATGTTGCGGGCCTAGAAGCACGCCTTACAAATCTTACCGATGATGTGAAGAACCTCAATGAGGAAATCACCGGAAAGAAGAATGGGATTAAGAATTCCGAGGCGCTCATCAAGAAATACAAGGAGCAGCTCAACAATGTTAAAAATAATCGCGAGTATGACTCCCTCAATAAGGAAATCGAATTCCAGGAGTTGGAAATTCAGCTTCACTCTAAGCGTATTAAGGAATTCGAGATGAGCCTTCTTGCCAAGCAGGATTTGCATGCTTCTGCGGAAGTAAAGTTGCAAGAACGTCGCATTGATCTTACTCTCAAACAAACGGAGTTGAATGAGATCATCGCTTCAACTGAGAAGGAAGAGAAAATTCTTCGCAAGAAAAGTGACGAAGCCAAAAAGCTTATTGAAGAGCGTCTGTTGAATGCATATGAGCGCATTCGTTCGGGAGCGCCCAACGGCATGGCCGTTGTGCCAATTGAGCGCGAAGCTTCGGCCGGTTCGTTTATTCAATTGCCTCCTCAAAAGCAGCTGGATGTTGCCAGCCGCAAGCGCGTTATTGTTGATGAGTATAGTGGTCGCATCCTAGTCGATGCCGACTTGGCTATGGAAGAGCAAGCTCGCATGGATGAGGAACTCGCCAAAGCGTTGAAGTAATTTTTTGAAAATACCTGGAAATGCCCTGATTAGTCGGGCATTTTTATTTATAGTATCCGCAGAGTTTCCTCCATAGGAATCGACTTTAGCTTGCTGTAAACCCAACTCCGAATGTCGAAATAACGAAAGAGTGTATTACAGTCCTCCGTTTTTGAAAGCTTCTCCAATTTGTAGCTAAATTCTGAAAATTGCTCTCGCTTGGTGGCAATTGACCTCAGTTTAATAAGTTTCTTGAATTGATCCAATATGAGCATTTCAATTTCGAAATCGCGATTGCGTTTTTGTAGGTATCGCAGGGTTGACTTGATGGAATAGTCAAGCAGATCGGAATTTCCTAATTCGTAATGTATGGCAAGGTTGAATATTCGTGTATAGGCGTACAAGTCCTGCCTTAAATCGTTTTCATTGTCGTTGATGACCTTGTTTAGCCAGTGAAGCGCCTTATTATTCAACCCCGCGCCGAAATGCAGATATGCCATATAATAATAGACACGCACCGACATTTCTTTGTTGAACTCGGTTTCTGCCTTGTTCAGGATATCTGCGACACTGCTCATTCCTTTTACGCCTTCACTAAAACGCCCTGAATAGATATATTTTTTTAAGTTGATGAGTATTTGTTCGTTGCGAATACGAGCGATTGTATCCGGCGTGTCGAAGCCTTCCATATCGGTGAGAAGCTCAAGTTCTCCAATAAATTTCTCCGCATCGTCGAACTGACGCAGTTCGAGGTAACAGTGAATGATTTGCGAGATGGTTCGGATGTACCGATTAGCTAAATCGGTGCGCAAATGGGGGTATCTATCTAATATCTGTTTTACAATGAGGTATTTCTCCACTGCGCTCGTATTTTCACCTTTGGCCACATGACAAAAGCCTTGGGTATAGAAGCAGATGGTTGCTGCGCGCTGAGAGAGTGCGGTATTCTTGCCTTTGATAAGTGGGTGCTCACCGATTTCGCTGATGATGTTGCTGTTTTCCTCTGTGCGGCTATATCCTCCGCTGCGAAAAACATAATTCACCTTGGAATAAAGCACATGATACGATGTTAAGTTCTGAAGCTTATTAAGCACCTCCTGCTCTTGGCGTATCAGGCTGTTTAAATCACCAAAATTTCCATCTTCGAAAGATTCTTCTAGTAACATTTTCTCCCACGATATGAGTTCAAATAAATAATGGAATTTTTCGTGTCGGATAGCTGTTTTCTTGGCTCGCTCTATAAACTTGATGCACTCTTCGAATAATCCTTTATTGTAGAGTATCTCGATGTTTTTAATCTCTTGCTTTAATGAACTTCCAACGGATGTTTCGCTGTGGTATCCGCGAAGCGCTTTTAATATGTTTTTGTATAGGTGGTTTTTTTCTGATGGCAGATGGTTGATGAATTTCTCGCCCTTAAATATTCTTTTGATTTCTTCTTCGTCGTAAGTATCCATTCCGTCTATGAGGTCAAACAGACGCACATAATTTTTGTCTCCACTTTGAAGTGAACTTTGCAATTTAAAAAATCGCTTTTCGCTTTTGGTTAAGGTTTTTATGAGATCAAATAGCTCACTGCTGGGTTTCATGGCAGGTTAGGGTATGGTCTTTCACCGATGAATACAATCGACGCATAATACTCCCTACTTTCAGGTTTAACTTCGGTGAGTTACATTTGACCATGCGCCTTCTGATTCTTCTATTGCTGCTTCAGTCTGCAATACTCTTCGCCCAGCCCAATTCATGCATTCAATCCAAGCGTTATATACCGCTGCGCGGGGGGGGCGGTGTTTCTGATCCCGCCAATAGCAGGAGTGATACATTGGATGTGCTTCATTACGATATAACCATCGATATGCGGTCCATGTCTTCTGCTCAATTGACAGCAACATGCCGCATCGATTTGGTTAGCCGAATGGATAATGTCTCTTTGCTACATCTCGATTTACTTGCGCTTCAGGTTGATAGTGTATATACGACGGCTGGAAACCTGTCATTCTCTCAAGGCAATGAATCGGTTTGGATAGAAACTTCCTCGCCTCTTCAGACGGGCGATTCGCTTCAAGTGTGGATTGCATATCATGGCCAGCCAGAGCAAGATGCAACCTGGGGAGGCTTTTATTTCGCCTCAGGTTATGCCTATAATTTGGGTGTCGGATTCGATGCGGTTCCTCACAATTTCGGCCGTGTGTGGTTTCCTTGTTTCGACAATTTCGTGGAGCGCAGCTCATATTCGTTTCATGTGTTGACCACGGAAGCTAAAAAAGCCTATTGCAGCGGCATTCGCGTAGGGCAAGAGGTAATCGGTCAGGATTCAGTGCTAACGCATTGGAGACTCGATGAAACCATACCGACCTACTTGGCCGGCATGGCCGTGGCATCTTATGCGCATGTTGAGTTGGATTACCTGAGTGCTCAGGGAAATAATATACCCATGTGGCTCATCGCAGTGCCGTCTGATACAACCAACATGAAGTTGAGCTTCACGCATTTGGATGAAGCAATGGCCACTTTCGAAAATCGGTTCGGCGCCTATCGCTGGCCTAAGGTTGGTTTCAGCGCGGTGCCCTTCAACGCAGGAGCAATGGAGCATGCCACCAATATTGCATACCCGCGCTCCACGCTCGATGGCACAACTAGCTACGAAACGCTCATGGCGCATGAGCTTTCTCACCACTGGTGGGGTGACCTGGTAACGTGTGAAACGGCAGGTGATATGTGGCTCAACGAAGGATGGGCGAGTTTCTGTGAAATGATTTTTACCGAGGCATTGTATGGCGCGGATGCATATACTGAAGCCGTGCGCGACAATCACAAAGAAGTATTACTATACGCGCACCGCAACGATGGAGGTCGCTATGCCGTGTCGGGCATCCCTTTGAATATTACCTATGGTGATCATGTATATAATAAAGGAGCCGACATTGCCCGCACATTGCGCAGCTACATGGGCGATGATGCTTTTTTTGAAGCGTGCAATGCATGGATGAATGAGCGTGCATTTCAGCATGCCAATAGCAGTGACCTACGCGATTTCTTTCAAAATTATACAGAGGCGAATTTGACGTATTTCTTTGATCAATGGGTGTTTGCTCCGGGTTTCCCGGAATTTCGCGTTCATTCTTTTACAAATGGTGGAGGCGATCTGTGGGACGTACATGTTAAGCAATTCAGTCATTACAATGGAATGCTGATGCAAGAGGTTCCGCTTGAAATCACCTTGTTCGATTCGGAGTT
>JAURKF010000176.1 GCA_030831885.1 Flavobacteriales bacterium | reverse complement strand
TTAATCAATAATCCCTCTTTGCATGCTCGTATTTTCGCACTATGTTGTGGGGAACCGTGCGCAATTTTAAAGATGCCTTTGGCGGGTTGAGTCGATCCATTTGGCTATTGGCTTTGGCGCAATTCATCAACCGCAGTGGTTCGATGGTTATCTTTTTCATGGCCGTATACCTGAAAGATAAATTGCAACTCGATTTTACACAAGTTGGAATTGCCATGTCATGCTATGGTTTCGGTGCATTATTGGGCGTGTACATAGGTGGGCGATTAACGGACAGGGTGGGGCACCATCCTGTGATGGTAGCAAGTTTAGTTGGGGGCTTCATCTTGTTTCTGGTTGCAGCGCAAACAACCTCTTTTTTGCCTTTGTGCATTGTACTCTTTCTGTTGAGTGCCTGTGGCGATGGATTTCGTCCGGCGGGAATGGTGGCCATTTCACATTACAGCACCCCCGAGAATTATACACGATCCGTTTCATTGTACCGCCTGGCGATTAATCTCGGATTTTCAATTGGTCCTGCTATCGGCGGGTTCCTTGCAGCTATCGATTATAAGTGGCTGTTTTGGGCCGATGGTGCTACGTGTTTGTTGGCAGCGAGCTTCGTTTATTTCTATTTGAGAGAGGACAAGGGAAAAGCGGAGAACGCTCAAAGGGAAAATGAATCGCTCGTGTCGGAGTCTGAGCGTTCGCCTTGGCGCGACAAGGCATTTCTGTTGTTTCTGCCTTTGGTGACCATTTATGCGATGGCTTTCTTCCAGTTATTCAGTACCATGTCGATTTATTACAAAAATCAAGAGGGATTCACAGAGACTGAGATAGGCGCTATTCTAGCTTTGAACGGATTGCTGGTTGCGGCCATTGAACTCGTCCTCATCTATAAAATTGAAAAGAAGGCGAGTTTGTTTCGATGGATCATTTGGGGTGCTTTATTGCTCACCCTAAGTTATGTGATGATACTTTTTCTTCACGGATTTCTATCCTTTCTGCTCATCATTACGCTTGTGTCCTTTTCAGAAATGCTGGTCATGCCGTTTACCAATACGTTCATGAATAGTAGATCCGGTAAGAAGAATCGCGGTCAGTATGCTTCGCTTTATGTGATGTCATGGTCGGCCTCGCACATTTTTACACCGCTTGTGGCGACTTGGGTTATGAGTGATTTCGGATACAATACGCTTTGGTTTGTTATGATTGCCTTCACCTTGTTGGTGGCTTCATGCACAATGCTTGTGGAAAGGTGGAGCAATCGATAATGTTATTCCTCTCGGTTGTCATTTCTAAGTTGATTTATTCATTTTGCTATTCCGAATAGGAATATACCGGGTCATGCATATCCGAAGTGATTCTGGATCTTAGAGCTCTAAAGAACTCTCATGGTAGCGATATATATGCATGCTGTGTTATTTGTTGCTGATGGCAGAAAGCCGTTCGATGATTCGTTGGCGGCGGATATGGATGTATTCATTCGACAGGTTGTGGCATATAAGGGGCTGCAATGCGAGGATGTATGCTTGCAACCCAATCATTTGCACTTGTTGGTGAAGGTGCCCGCACAGGCCGATGTTTTCGCCATGCTGAAAATACTTAGCTACTGGCTGCAGGATTTTGTTGAACGCAACTCTTCCCAAGTGCCCTTTGAGTGGCAAGAGCGATACTGGTTGGTTTCAAAATCACCGACCGATGTGGAGGCAATGCGTAAATATTTCCGAAGACAACCTATCTACCACGCTCTGCATGGAATCGAGCAGGAGTGGGAGGATATGATGGATATGGAAGAGATTGGGGCTATGCAATAATTACGGATTGCTTGGGCAAGTCGTTGGTGTCGATGTATCATTTCAGTAAATCCGACATCCCGAAGACACCTGATTTCCCTTTCATGAACTCTGCGGCTTTTACGGCACCGAGAGCAAACCCCTTTCGGTTGAAGGCTTGATGCACAAGCTGTATTTCGTCAACGTCCGAAGTATAGCGAATGATGTGTGTACCCGGCACCTCTCCTTCGCGGCGAGAGGTTATGCTCAGTTTATGCGTATCATCCGTGGCTTCATTGAGCCAACCATCGAGTCCGGGATAATTTTCAATAATGCCTTCTGCAAGGGTGATTCCGGTGCCACTGGGCGAGTCGCGTTTGGCGGTATGGTGAATTTCTTCTATCGATGGGTTGTATTCGTCCAGGTCGTTCATAATACGAGCAAGCATCCGATTTACCTGGAACACTACGTTCACTCCTATTGAAAAGTTGGATGCGGTGAATAGACCTCCATTCAACTGCTCGCAAGCGCTTCGTACCTCCCGCATGCGCACATACCATCCGGTAGTGCCCACTACCACGGGTACGTTGGCTTCGAAACATTTTTGTATGTTATCGACGGCCGAGTGTGGTTCTGTGAACTCGATGGCGACATCGGTTCCGGAAAGATCGGCGGAGGTAAATGGTATGCTTCGGTTAGAGCGCAGGGTAATGTTGTGGCCCCTGTGAAGTAAGATCTGCTCGATCTCTTTTCCCATTTTGCCGTATCCTATCAGTGCAATATTCATGGCGGTTAGAATTGAAGTGTAATTCCTATTCCGTGTTTCCGGCTTCCGGCCACGAAATAGGAGGGATGCCAACGCAGGGAAAGATCATTGCTAATGTCATAATAAAACAAGTGAGCATCTACATTGGCTTCTATGGCTTGTAAAATATAGATCCCCATTAAGCTCATGTAACTGATGTCCATGAATTTTCCGAAATAGTTCATGCCGTCCTTCAGATAAAGGGCATTGGAACTTTCTGTTGGGATGGTTGTTGGGTCGTTGTCTGCGGCTGCGATGTATTGATCCCTGAAATAGCGATAATTCCGTGAATTGTAATCGATAAAGGCCACGCATGTTCCAACTCCAACCCAAACTATAGGCACTTTCCAGTATTTGCGAAAGAAGGAACCTTGCTTTGCCGAACCGTTGTAAATCTGCCCTGCCCCCGGAAAGCTTAAGGAAAGCACGGTTGCTTTAAAGGGGGAGTGTGGCTTTTGATTCCATCTGAGCGAAAACTGCTTCCGAAACGCACTTTTGAAAAGCGCAGTATCGGACGCAATACTCGAGCTATCGCTGGGTTGAGCCGAAGCAATAATACTACTCCACATTAAAATAAGCGTTAGGGCTAACCTCATACAATTGGCAAAGAAAATCGAACTAAGCCTATGAATGACCATGGTTAAAATTTATTCCCAATAAAAGATCCGAATTACCTTTGCACCCCAAGTCAATGAACCCTTGGGCAATTCGTTCTTTTTTAAATCTTTAAAATCAAAGCAATGTCACAAAACATTACGGCAACTGACACTTACAGCAATGAACTGCAGGTGTATGTTAACCAAGAGAAGGCAGCGGTTGATCTGCTCAACTCCGTCGGAAAACTTATGTTCGACAAGAGTATTGAGTTAGTGCTTTTCCGCAACCACATGGTTGATGTGAACGCCACTGAAATTATGCGTCTGCACAAGTATGCAGCCGAAGTGGTAGGTAAACCTATTTCCATTTTCGATACGGCCGATTTGGCCCGTGGACTTTACGATATGGAGCTGGCACCTGCAAAAATCGATATCGGAAAATTGGCCAGCGAGTGGCTAGCCGAGCGGGATCATTTCAAAAATCAAAAGGAGTTTTTAGGGGAGAAGTTGCGCAATTTTATGCAAGAGGAAGGAGCCGACATCGAGCCACGCGACGTGGTATTGTTTGGCTTTGGTCGTATTGGCCGCCTTGCCGCACGCGAGCTGGTAAAGCAAGCAGGTAAAGGCCAGCAGTTGCGTTTGCGCGCAATCGTTACCCGTGAAGATGATGACCTCAGTATTAAGAAACGTGCGGCCTTGTTTGAAAATGATTCGGTTCACGGCCGATTCAAGGGGACTGTGGATATCGACTATGAAAATAAATGCATGATTGTGAACGGGCAGCGCATCCACATGATTGGTGCGAAGGACCCGGGAGCAATTGATTATACTGCCTATGGCATCCAAAACGCCCTTTTAATCGACAACACCGGGGTTTTCAAAGACCGCAGCGCTTTGGGTGTTCATCTAAAGGCTAAGGGCGTTGAAAAGGTTATTCTCACAGCTCCCGGCAAAGAGGTTCCTAATATTGTTTACGGAATCAATCATCGCGATTTGGATATCGAAAACGAAACCATCTTCTCGGCCGCCAGCTGCACTACGAATGCGATTTGCCCGGTGCTGAAGAGCATACACGATGCATATGGTATTGATAAGGGCCACATTGAAACTGTGCATGCCTATACGAACGACCAGAACCTGCTCGACAATATGCACAAGAAAAGTCGTCGTGGTCGCAGTGCTGCGGTGAATATGGTTATCACTGAGACGGGTGCCGGTAAGGCTGTAACGAAGGTGATTCCGGAGTTGAAAGACAAACTCACAGCCAATGCTGTGCGTGTACCAACACCCAACGGATCGCTTGCTATCATTCATGTTTACTTGAATAAGTCAACAACGCTCGAAGCAATTAACGCTACTGTTCGCAAGAGCGCGCTGGAAGGCGACTTGGTGAACCAGATATATTACAGTATCAGTGAAGAGCTAGTGAGCAGCGATATCGTTGGCAACGATTGTTGCTCAGTGTTCGATTCACAGGCAACCATTGTTTCTCCTGATGGAAAAGGAGTTGTGTTGTACGTATGGTATGACAACGAATTTGGTTACACCAAGCAGGTGATTCGCCTTGCCAAGTATGTGGCTAAGGTGAGGAGGAATATTTATTATTAAAGGGGTAAGGGGTAAGGGATAAGGTGTGAGGGGTTTCCTCTTAGTTGAAGAAGTAGTATTCATAAAAAAAAAGGCGTGCTTTAGAGCTCGCCTTTTTTGTTGTAAACAACAGATATATTGACTTAATCACAACTTATAAAACTAAACGTTTGGGTGGGTGGGGTAGTCGCGTAGGTGTACCCCGGTTTAAGCACGTAAAATTTCAGCTTCTTAAATTGGAAGCCCTCAGGTAGCACACCTGCTTCATTGAAGAAATCGGAAGGAATGATGGTGAGTCGAAACTTGCCGTCACCAATTGATTTCATTTTTAATTGCGGTATGGTAGCAACCACGGCCGGATCTGCATAATTGTAGGCTACAAACGTGCTCTGCTCGGCACGCAGGAATAGGTAGCACTCATCGTCTCCCAGGTTTTGTAAATCGGGATTCGTCTCCTGAGTGTTGTCGTAAGTGATGGAAACATAATCATCCGTTTTTGCAATCTCCGGGAATACACAGTACAATTCATCACACAACTTTGGGATAATATTGATGTGCAAATCTTCCGTTTTGGCCTCTCCATTATATTCACCGGCATAGGCATTTCCGTTGTCCAATTTCGCCAGGCACGATATGCCATTGGTGAAAAATGTTGTCGCATCTACGCCATAGAATGACGTTGGCTTGAAGCGAATACTGTAGAGCTTTTCACCCACTTTAT
>JAURKF010000175.1 GCA_030831885.1 Flavobacteriales bacterium | reverse complement strand
TCCTCACCATTCTATTGATGCTCATTGTGGCATGCCGCATAGTTTATTTCCGATTCATACCCCCACCAACATTGGTTTTTTCGATACCGTCCGATTGGGTAAACATTGATACTACTCCGATTGACAGTGTGCATTTGATGGAACATGGTTTTAAGCGTAATTCATTTTACACATCGAATAGTCGTAATGCAACAGATACGGCAGAGCCACATGCGTATTCACCTGTTTACAAGCGCAGTCGAATGGTTGAGCTCAATGCGGCTGACACGTTGGAGTTACGATCATTACCTGCTATTGGGCCATATCTGGCCAGAAAAATTGTAGAGTATCGCGAAAAGTTAGGCGGATTCTATTCTTTAGATCAGCTTCTTGAAGTATATCGACTTTCGCCGGGTAAGCTCGATACTATTCGACCATTTCTAATCGTCGATACAACCCTCATACGGCGCATCGACATTAATAACGTGTCGCTGGAAAAGCTGCTAACGCATCCATATTTGTCGCGATCGCAGGTACGCGGACTCCTTGCGTATCGTGAAAAGCATGGGGCGTTTATACGAACAGAGGATCTGAAAAAATGTCTTCTAATTGATGAAAATACTTTTGAAAAGTTGCGTGACTACGTGGAAGTTCGCTGATTTTTGCGGACTATGAATTTGGAAGAGCGTATTAAGCATGCCATGGTCGATGTCCACGATTTCCCCACACCCGGCATAGTGTTTAAAGACATTACTCCGGTATTTCAGGATCCGGCATTGCTCAACGACTTGCTCGAGGCTATGGTTCAAGCATGCCATGATCAACAAATTGAAGCGGTTGTTGGACTAGAGAGTCGGGGCTTTTTGTTGGCTGTGCCATTATCCATGAGACTGGGCGTTCCGTTTGTGATGGTGAGAAAGAAGGGAAAGCTTCCAAGGGCATGTCATAGTGTGTCGTACGATTTGGAGTATGGCAGCAGTACGATTGAAATGCATAAGGATTCGCTCAGGCCGGGACAGCGTGTGCTCATCCACGATGATGTGCTCGCAACAGGAGGCACGGCCGAGGCTGCAGCCAAGTTAGTTCAACAAGCCGGGGCTGAAGTAGCCGGATTTCAATTTTTGGTAGAATTAAGTTTTCTGAAAGGAATGGAAAGAATGCAGGCCTATACAAATGCCGTTACTACCTTTGCACGCTTTTAATGAACTGTGCAGTCGCTGAGACTGTTCTTCCATTCAACACTCCATCTTATTTAAGCAAAGCAATGAACTTTGAAAAATCAGAAAGTCAGTTGATGATAGCGCAAATGGTGCGCGATTTTGTCGACAAAGAAGTACGTCCGCATGTCATGACTTGGGACGAATCACAAGAGTTTCCGCGCGAATTATTTCGCAAGATGGGTGAGCTTGGCCTCATGGGCGTGCTTGTGCCTCAGGAATATGGCGGTTCGGGTCTTGGTTATTTCGAATATATATCGGTAATAGAGGAAGTTGCCAAGATGTGCGGTTCTATTGGTTTATCGGTAGCAGCGCATAATTCACTTTGCACCAATCATATTCTCGAGTTTGCCAATGAAGAGCAGAAGCAAAAGTATTTGCCCAAGTTAGCGACGGGTGAATGGATAGGTGCTTGGGGGCTTACAGAGGCCAACACAGGCAGTGATGCTATGCGCATGAAATGCACTGCTGTGCAAGACGGTGATTACTGGGTAATTAATGGCACGAAGAACTGGATAACACACGGTATTTCCGCAGAGGTGGCCGTAGTATTGGTTCGTACGGGTGATTTGCTGGATTCGCATGGCATAACATCATTTATTATCGAGCGAGGTACTCCCGGATTTTCCGGAGGAAAAAAAGAAAACAAATTGGGTATGCGCGCCAGCGAAACGGCCGAGCTCATTTTTGATAATTGCCGCGTGCACAAGAGTCAGGTGTGCGGCGAAGTAGGGAAGGGCTTTCAGCAAGCGATGAAGATTCTCGACGGAGGACGCATCAGCATAGGTGCGCTGGCCTTGGGTATTGCGAGGGGTGCTTTTGAGGCGTCTGTAAAGTATGCCAAGGAGCGTGAGCAGTTTGGTCAACCTATTGCAAATTTTCAAGCCATCGCCTTCAAGCTAGCCGACATGGAAACGGAGATTCAGGCAGCGGAAGCGTTGCTGTATCAAGCGGCCTACATGAAAAATAACAAGATGAAGATGACCAAGGAATCGGCTATGGCGAAGTACTATGCCTCGGAAGTTTCAGTGCGCTGCGCAACCGAAGCCGTTCAAATATTCGGCGGCTATGGTTACACGAAAGATTTTCCGGTTGAAAAGCACTACCGCGATTCCAAACTCTGCACTATTGGAGAGGGCACCAGCGAAATTCAGAAGTTGGTTATTTCGAGGGAGATTTTGAAGGGATGAGGGGAAAGGGATAAGGGGTAAGGGTTGAGGTGTGAAGGATGAGCTAGTATGAAGGCCGATGATGTGGATATGAACATGGGTTCATCAATCGTGTTTTATATTAATTTCCCGCGTTACCAATACTAGGTCCCTTCCATGCGGTTAGGTAGGATTAGCAAGATTTTGTTGATGGTGTTTCTATTGGTTTGTCTCCTGCTGGGACTGCTATACATTTTGAGCGGACATGATAAGGCCGGGCTATCGCTGGAAATGCGCAAATCGTTGTGGCGTAGTGCCAGGCCTGAGAAAAGTATGTTGCACAGTGGTGATTTAATTTTTCGTCATGGAAGAGGTATGGTGAGTGCAACATTGCTTGCTGCATCCCAAACTCAAAAGCGTTATTCACATGCTGGGGTAATCTCCATTGAACAAGGTGAAGTGTATGTTTACCATTGCATTGGAGGCGACGATAATCCCAATGAGCGTATGAGCCGCGATAAACTATCTGCCTTTTGTGATCCGGAGATTGCCTATTCATTTGGCATCTACCGATTGCCAATGCATGATACCCTTTCGCAGCAATTCATGAAACTCGTGTTGAATGGATTTGAGTCGGGTGTCTTATTCGATAGCGATTTTAATTTGGCGAGTGATGACCGCCAGTATTGCACCGAGTTTATATATAAGACACTTAAAAAAATGAATGGTTGTGGATTACCATTAAATTCGTCATGGTTATCGGGTAGAGAGTATGTTGCCTGCGACAATCTTTACTTGATGCCAAACACCACAACCATTCACACATTTAACTATTAAATCAAATGAAAAAAATTTCTCACGTTCTTTCCATCGCATTTCTCACCCTTGTTTTGGCCTCTTGCTCATCCGGTGATTCTCCCAAAATTGTTACTGAAAAATTTCTGAATGCGATAGCTGACAAGAAATTTGATGAAGCGAAGAAATTGGCCACGCCGGAATCAGCTCAAATGATGGATATGATTGCCGGAATAGCCAGTATGGAGCAGGATCAAGCGAAGGTAAGCTTTGAGGTGCTATCAGAACAGATTGAAGGCGATAAAGCCACTGTTTTATTTAAATCAACTGAAAAGGATGAAGAACAATCCATGATTCTCAGAAAAGTGGATGGTCAGTGGAAAGTGTCGATGAGTAAGCAGGATTTGAATATGAATAAGGGAGAAGGGGCAGGGGGTTCTGACACGTTAGAAGGAGAAGGAGGCGATTTGGAACTACCTGAGGAAAATTCCGCGGACAGCCTAGGCAAATCGTAGTGATAGTTAATTCCGGACCACGAGCAAATGCTTATAAAAAGAAAAAGCCGCTTCAATCGAAGCGGCTTTAACTTGTAGCCCGTAGGGGAATCGAACCCCTGTTACCAGAATGAAAATCTGATGTCCTAACCCCTAGACGAACGGGCCATTACGTTTTTCTAAGCGGGTGCAAATATAAGTATAGGATTCAATGATGCAAGTGCGTGACGAAAAAAAAGAGAATGACATGCGGGTCAGCCATGACTGCGTGTTTTAAGTCTCTACACTCTCAGCGTGCCCATCCCACCATCCACTGCCAATACCTGTCCTGTTATCCACGCCGATTTTGGTGAGAGAAGGAATTCAACCATGTCGGCCAACTCATCCGGCGTGCCCACTTTTTTCAGCGGATTGCGCTTTTGGGATGCTTCCATTTTTTCGGGGGTATTGAGGAACTTCTCTCCAAGAGGAGTGTGAGTCAGTGACGGTGCAATGCAATTGAAGCGAATGAGCGGAGCATATTCGGCAGCAAGCGAGCGGGTTAATGCCTCGTTGGCCCCTTTGGCCATGGCTATTGAGGCATGGAAGGGCATACCGGCTTGCACGGCGACGCTGCTGAAAAGCACCACCGATGGATGTGTGCTTTGTTTGAGGTTGTTTAGATATGCTTGTATGAATGCTACGGCCCCCAGGGTATTTATCTGAAGGTCGCTCTGAAATTCGGACTGTGTGTACCGGTGAAAAGGCTTCAAATTGATCGTGCCAGGAAAATAGACAAGACCATCCACGGGCTCGTCGATAGCAGGAAAGGCCCCAAAATCATAACTATTGACCGTATGAAAAGCCTCATGTCCTTCCACTTCCGATCGGCTGATACCAATCACTCGATGACCTTGGGCTGAGAGTTGTCGGGCGGTGGCTTTTGAAATAGCGCTTCCTGCGCCGGCGAGTACGTAAGTGCTCATATTTATCTTTTGCTGATTTTATTGTTGGAAATGGAGCGCTGTGCATTGCTTTTGAAGCGTTTGATTTCTTCGTTGCGCAACTTGGCATGCTTGGTAGAACAAGCTTCCACCCGCTCACGCCAAAGCCTGTAGCTGCTTGCCTTTAACTCGCGTTTCATCAGGGCTTTTACTTCGTCTTCCTTCAAACCGAATTGCGCATGAATCGCCTCGAAAGGCGTTCGGTCTTCCCAGGCCATTTGTATGATGCGGTCGATATCGTCTACAGAAGAATTCAAATGGATTGATTATTAGCGGGTAAGTAGTGGCTAATGACTAGTGAGTAGTGAGTAGTGACTAGTGAATAGTCACTAATACTTGGCTGCCACTAGCCACTTATCACTAGTCACTAGTCATTAGTCACTGGTCACTACTCACTACTCACTAGTCACTAGTCACTAGTCACT
>JAURKF010000174.1 GCA_030831885.1 Flavobacteriales bacterium | reverse complement strand
TGCTCAATACTCGCAAGTCGCGGAGGACAAAAATAGTTTCAAAGATTGGATTCCGGGCTACTTCTTCCCCTTAAACGTCAGTGTTTTTTTAGGGCGGTCGCTTAAAGGTTTTTCTTCGCGTGAGGGACGAGAATGTTCGGCATCAGAGCCCTTTGGCTTATCCTGATTGCTACTTGGTGTCTTTGTTTTTGGAACAAAGGGTTTATCCACCCAAGGCTTCTCTGCGGATGGTTCATGCTTCTTGCGATCCTTTGGCGGCGCCACGGATGAAGGACCTTCCGCATCTTCCGAAAGCAACTTGGTATTCTCCCACTCTGTCGGCACTTCGCCTGTCTTATTGAACTTGATGCCCATTTTCGTGAGCAAAATCTTTCCCTCTTTGAACAACATTCCTGCGGCCTTTTTGAACGTCTTTTTCGACATGTGTAGGCGCAGTTTGATTTCTTCCGGGTCTGTATCGTCGTTGAGCCGCACATAGCCGCCGTTGGCCTCGAGGTAATTCATGATTTTTACTTTCGCATCATCGAGCAACTCCATGCCCTCGCGCTGCATGCTCACCACAATATCCTTCCCTTCTACTTTGCGCACATAACCTTTCACTTTCTCGCCCAGCCGCACATTATCGGTCATTTCCTGACGAAACAACGCACCTACATATTTTCCGTCGATAATTACACGACGTCCTATTTCAATCTTCTCTGCAATTGTCATCATTACCTCGTCGCCACGCTTGTAGGGAATTTCGCGTCCGCGCAAATAGCGATTAAGCTTGGTAGTAGCATACAGCCTTCGGTTTTCCGGATCATCGAGTAAAATTACCAACGCCATACGCCCATCTTCTAAACTCTCAACCTGCTCGGCTTGCGGAATGAGGATATCGCGGCGTGTGCCAATGCTGATGAACGAACCAAGGCTATTGGAGCTTAATACACGGTAACATCCCACCTCACCCACTTGCAGCGACGGCAGCTCGGTGGTAGCTTCCAGGTTTCTTTCCTCGTTGTAGTAGGTGAATACTTCGACCTCGCTACCGAGTTCGGTTTTAGGTTTGAGTTCGCGGCGACCGATGAATACATATTCGGCCTCGCTGCCCAGCAGGTAGCCCTTTTCAACAACCTCAAATACCGGCAGGGTTTGAATAGTACCCGGATGAATTTGCATGATTTCCTTGCATTATTTCGAATGGCGAGATTGCCTTCGATGCTGCAAAGAAACGGCTCTTACTTCGAATGGTGGCAGAACATCTGTTAAACTGCTAACAATTGCACCTTTATGAGTAGCAACTATAACTACCCAGAAAAGGGTATTGCCGCACCAGAGCCGGAAGCAGATGTTTGCTTCATGAACAAACCTTCTACATCAACCTCATCGGCTACCTGCATTTTTATGCAGCTCAATCAAGCCTGTTGCGCCAAGAAAAAGGAATGTTGTAAGAAGTACAAACACGGGAAAAGGTGTAAGAAGTGCCCGAAGAGCAGTAAATAAAGGCGAAGGGCGAAGCGCTCAATGAGCGCACGTAGCATAGGCACTAAGCACACAAGGAGAGAGTTATTTAGTTGATTGCCCGAGTGGCGAGGTGCACGTTTGAAATCATAGGACTCTGAAAAGATGATGCACTTCGGTTTAAAATAGCGCAATACACATCTCAACGCGATGATTAATCGCGAACGCACCGAACCGAAAATCCTTCTCTTTGGAAGTATCCGAACTTGGACACATTGGCGCCATTGAACACCAAGTTGCGTCCCCATGCATTCGTTGACGTAGTAGCCGTTGAGCTCCACCAATATCCTTGGTTGCCAATATTACCAAAATTGCCGTTCGCACCGCGATTACCACCGGAAACACCGGAAAAACCGCTTTGATTGGTAGCCAGTGTATTGGGGGTATTCCAAACGCCCGTTCCATTTTGAATCGTTCCGGTGGTTTTCATTTTTCCTCCGGCAACGTTTGTCGGATTATCGCCACCGTTCGCTGAGGGGTCTAAATAATTGATCAATTGATCCCACTCCAGATCGCTAGGAATATGCCATCCTTCAGGAGCCAAACTCTTGCGCAATAAAGGATCATTGGCCGATGCCTGATCATAAATACCGGCAACCGCATACCAATTATACAAACGTCCATAGTTACTGGAATATGAAGCACTATCGTTCGCGAACCAGCACCAAGCTCCGGTGGTGAGTGTTGACCACTCTGCAACACTGGTAACCTGAGGTATTGGAGTACCATCTGAATAGGTAGGCATGCTAAGGTTTCTATTCATCCATTCCTGGGAACCAATTACAACAGAAGTAATTTCCTGAACACCGCCATTGTTGGCAAAGCTTGCTCCCGGAACGATAACATAACCAGCCTCTCCTACAAAGAGTGTATCTCCTGTCAAGCTTACATCCAACCGCACATTTTCAGCATGCAATGCATATGGCACACTCAACAGCTGCTGAGTTCCCATTTCAATGAAACCCGACCCAAAGTCCAATTCCACTTGTAAAAACTTAGCGCCATTCACCCAGTCAACATTTGTAAGTGGAACAGTGCTTCCCAGCTGAACCGTAATTAACCCGGTGGCACCGGTATTAGCCGTTTGCAGTTCTTGCCAAATAATTTCGCCTGTGATTGTCTCATTGTGAATTGTAAAACGAGCGTTCACTGCGCTGTTTGCCACAGGCTGCCCATCGGGATTTCTGGCGATCGCCTGATAAGGAATTAACGCAGGGGCCTGAGCCAACATGAGAGCATTTAGGATGCTGAAGAAGGTTAGAAGGATGTAACGCATGATAAAGTGATTGCGCTAAAGTAGACAATTTAAGGAAGGCAAAGTTCGAAGTTTTGATTAAAGAATAAACATCAATCCTAAGAGCAAGCAAGGCATATGAGCCAGACCGAGGAACAACCGCTCTATGAGCGCTGCTAGTTGCTTCAAATTCAGCTCACCGGCCAATCCCGATTTCGCAGTTCTTAATCTTATTTGACTTTCTCCAAGTTACTATTCCGCTTGCTGTATAGGAAGTAAACAACAACTCCCAAGGTCCCCCAAATGAGGAACGCATACCACGTGTGGATGCGCACCTGTGTCATGAGGAAGATGTTGAAGAGAACTCCGAGCGGTGCAATGATATTAACCATAGGGGTTTTGTAGGGACGTTCTAAATTGGGTTCGCGTTTGCGAAGAATGAGAACAGCCAAACAAACCATTGAGAATGCAAGCAGCGTTCCCATCGAACACATTTCCGATATATTGTTAATGGGAGTGACCGCGGCAACAATCGAAACAATAAGCCCTACGAGCAAGGTGCTCTTATATGGAGTCTTGAACTTCGAGTGCAGTGTTCCGAAAATACCTCGTGGTAGCAATCCATCTTTTGCCATACCGAAGAATATACGCGTTTGGCCGAGCATCATCACCAGCATTACCGAAGTAAGACCCGCTACTGCAGCTATCGTAATCGGATAAACCGCCCACGAAATACCAGCGCCCGAGAAGGCCGAGGCCACAGGCGCTTTCAAGTCGAGAGTTGAATAAGGTACCATTCCGGTAAGAACAAGCGATACAAGGATGTAAAGAATCGTACAAATCACCAGCGATGCGATGATAGCAAAAGGAACGTCCTTCTTGGGGTTGATGGCCTCGCCTGCTTGCGTGCTCACCGCATCGAAGCCGATGTAAGCGAAGAAGACAATGGTTGCCGCTGTGAGAACGCCCCCGAAGCCAAAGTTCACATCGCCTGTTGGGTTGCCGGCTGCATCAAGAATCGGTTGCTCGGCAGGAATGAACGGCACCCAGTTTTCAGGATTCACATAGAACGCACCTGCAATGATTACAAAAAGAACCACGGCCACTTTCAAAATCACAATCAGGTTATTGGTGCTCGCCGCTTCTTTGATACCCTTGATGAGAATGCCCGTTACGAGCCATGTGATAAGGAATGCAGGCAGATTGAAGGCGAAACCGCCATAGGTGATGGGGTCGTTATTGAGCCAATCGGGTATATGCAGTCCGAACATATGCAATAGTTTGGAGAAGTATCCACTCCAGGCCACGGCCACGGTGGTGGCTCCCATCATGTATTCGAGTATGAGATTCCAGCCGATGAACCACGCGAACAATTCACCCACGGTGCCATAGGCATACGCATAGGCAGAACCTTCAACTGGCAAAACCGAAGCAAACTCGGCGTAACAGAGTGAGGCGAACAAACAGCCTACACCGGCAATTACAAACGACAGCGCCAAAGCAGGTCCAGCATGATCGTGGGCAGCAATGCCGGTAAGCGTAAAAATACCTCCACCGATGATAGCACCTATACCAAGCGAAGTGAGTCCCCATTTGGTTAAAATGCGCTTAAGTTCACTTTTGCCTGCTTCCGCATGAAAGGCAGAGATTGGTTTTTTTCTCCAAACACTTGACATAGATCTTCGATTTTGATTGAGTGATGAACGGCAAGTATAAGGAATAATCGCTAAAGCCAAGGTTTGACCCTTGGCGACAAGACACAAAAAGAATAGCCCCCGACGTTTCAGGGGCTATTCGCTTGCTTAACCTTAATTAACCTTAACTACTCTTAATTCAGAGAGTACTCTTCAATATCGTTGATGCGGTAATCGAGTCGTTGTTGATGAAATACACCCTTAGAACGGAGGGAGCAACACGAAGGTTACGTTTTGGCGTAATTTATTTGAGTGCGGCTTTTTTTCGGGAGGGACGCACTGCAGTGTGTCCGTAAACCGCTGAGT
>JAURKF010000173.1 GCA_030831885.1 Flavobacteriales bacterium | reverse complement strand
CCAGGTGAGATACGATTGAATGTCATAGTAACGCGGCCGGTAGTCGCCTTGCACATCGAGTGAGTTGAAGACATACGAATTGTTCTTGTAACGAACCCCGGTATTGTGAGTGAAGGTGCGGTTGTTGGATATGCCGGCAAGATGCACGGAACCGCCAAGCAGCCCCATGGTGAAAGAGCCGTAGGTACTATCCGGACGGGCATACTGAACATCGAGAACAGAACTCATCTTGTCGCCATAACGCGCAGCAAAGCCTCCCGCGCTGAAACGAATATTGCTCACCATATCCGGATTGGGAAAGCTCAATCCTTCTTGCTCCCCTGCGCGCACTAAGAAAGGTCGGTACACCTGAATACCGTTCACATAGACCAGATTCTCATCGAAACTTCCACCGCGAACGCTATAACTGCTGCTGAGTTCTGAAGCGAAGTTTACAGGCATTTGCAACAGATAGGATTCAATTCCCGCATTGATGGTAGGTAATTTCGTAGCCAATTTGGTTACAATCGGTTTCATGCTTCCATCGCGTTCCGATTGAATTGTAATTACGCCTGCTGTAGCTGTATTATCGTAAACCAAATCGAAAATGCGCACCTCACCGGAAGTCAACCGAAACTCTTTTTCTATGGGTTCTGCTCCAATGCCCTTGAATATGAGTACAATCGGAAAATCGGCAGGCACCTCCAATTGAAATTGCCCCAAATCATCCGTCGCGGTGCCATTGTTTGAAAATTCTTTCTGAAGAATCACGACACCGACCGCCGGCATTCCATCCAAATCACGAATTCTCCCCTTCAGCGTTGCGGTTTGTGCAAGCACTGAATTGGAAAGAATGGTAAATAGCAGAATGAAAAAACAAAAGCGTATCACGGGGTAAAAATAGAGCGGGCGCTAGCACAACTGAAGAAGTGCCTAATTATTTCTCTTTTCCTCATTGAACGATGATCCGATTATCCCAAAGCCTTCGGTGACCTTCGGTGTCAATGGCCTCGATTACTATCCAATACGTGCCGGTTGGGAAATCGGAGTAGATTAAATCAAGGAAAGTGAGGGATTCTGGGGTTCCTGTCATCTCAATAGGAACGAGCACTCCCACCTGACCGCCCATGGTCATGATGTATGAATTCACCTGCGCAAGGCTATCGGAATCGGTAATGGTGCCATCGAGGGAAATTGAAGTGCCGGATGCCAGGTGTATTGTACCTGTGCCATCTGCCGCGGGGTCGGTGCTGCCAACAATCTGAGGAAGCTCATCGTTTGTTACTTGAATGAGCACAGTATGCTCCTCAGACACATTCCCCAGTTTATCCATAACGGTAATCACCAAATGCCAATTTCCGGCTATCGTATCAGGTACAGACACCTCAACATCAATTGTCGCTTCCAAGCCGGAGGTTTGTAATACATCGTCTTTGGCCCACTCACCCGAGTTCAAATGAAATTCACCTCCGGTATGCCCAGAACCTTCATGGCTGTGACCATTCACCGCTTCATGAACCGCTAAGCGTACTTCATTCAATTCATTATTATCGGCGACCTCCATGTGAACTTGAAAAACACTGCCCGCACTTGTCACGAATACCGCAGAATCAAGGCCGTTTATTGTGACGCCAACGACAGTAGGAACTATCGTATCGACATTGGTTTCCTTTCTGCATGCCGCAAGTACGCTTATCGCGAGAGTTACTAAAAAAAGTGATTTCTTCATGATGCTTAAAAGTTCAAAGCTAAGCGTATGAACTGTGCGTTGTATTTTCGGCACCCATATCATTACAAACAATGCGCTATTCATTCCTGCTCATCATCGCAATAACTATATGCTCCAATGCATATACTCAAGTAAAACTCACGATTGAAGAGGCCGTAACAGGGCAATTCAGACAATTTGCTCCTTCCACCATTCAACAATTGCAATGGGTTCCAGGGGGCGATCTTTATTCATACACCAAAGATGAAACACTTTGGATAGGTAATGTAAAACAAGGCACTCCCGATCGAAAAATCATCGGCATTGATGAGCTGAACACTTTGATGGGCGGCGCTGAGTTGAAGCGTATGCCAGTCATTCACTGGCTCACAATCGAGCGTTTTTATCTGGAAGAAAAAAACACCTTCTGGGAAATCGATATGAAGCTCAAAAAAGCTCAGCGCGTATCGAGTTATCCCGCCGATGCTGCCAACATAGATTTCCACAATGGCTCACGACGCACGGCCTATACTAAAAACAACAATCTGTATATTACAGAAAACCAAAAAGAGATTGCAGTAACCAATGAGCCTGCGCATATGGTTTGCGGCCAAAGTATTTCCAGAAACGAATACGGTATCAGCAAGGGAACTTTTTGGAGTCCTGACGGTGGCAAACTTGCTTACTACATCAAGAACGAAATGAATGTGACCGATTACCCTTTGGTTGACTTCACCGTTACGCCTGCAGCGAGTAAAAACATTAAATATCCAATGGCGGGTGGTAAAAGTGAAATTGTGTACGTGGGTGTTTATGATGCAGCTACCGGACAAAGCACACGCCTTCGTATGGGGCGTATGCCTGAGAGCGATCAATATTATATGACCAACCTCTCGTGGAGCCCCGATGGAAAAACCATCTACGTCGCTTGGCTCAATCGCATTACGACCGATATGCGCTTCGTGTCATTCGACGCATCGACCGGAATGGAAATCGCGACACTCTTTACCGAGCATGATGACCGCTGGGTAGAACCGCTCTTCCCTGCTTATTTCGTTCCGCAGTCGCCTTCTATGTTTATTTGGATTAGTCAACGCGATGGATTCAATAATCTTTATCTGTATGACACAAAGGGCACCTTGCTTCGGCAAACCAAAGCCAAATTCGACATCACAGAATTCCTTGGATTCGACTTTAAGGGAAAATACGCATATGTTATGGCAACCGGTGACAATCCGACGGAAAGTCGCGGCTATCGTGTGAATCTGGCCGATATGAGTATGACCGACATGACCCCGTTGGCAGGCACTCACACTTTTCAAGTGAGCGAAAATGGCATGTTTGTTCTCGACCAATTTTCGAACCTCACCACTCCCAATACCATTAACCTCTCCACTACCGAAGGCCGAATTGTTCGTCCGCTGCACACGGCCACAGACCCATACGCCGGAAAATCTATTGG
>JAURKF010000172.1 GCA_030831885.1 Flavobacteriales bacterium | reverse complement strand
TGCAATCGTGCAGCGGCTTCTTTTACTAAACTTGCGGCATGTTTTTAAACAATAGGTTGAAGCGGTTTCGCCGCTATACAATGTTAATCGTGCTCTTAGCCGCACTCACCGGGTTAGCTGCCGCACATGTGCTGCACAAATTCTATATATCGAAGACCATCATTGAATTCAATGCGCGTTCTCAACAATTCGAAATTACCTGTAAGCTTTTCACCGATGATCTCGAAACAGCACTAACACAAATGCATGGAAAACCAGTCAAGCTAAACGCTGATGATGGGACTGATTTGCTCGTCGAAAACTACTGCAAACAACATTTTAAATGTTCGATAGATGGTGTGCCTATGGAGTGGAGATGGGTAGGTAAGGAAGTTGAAAACGATTTGACGTTTTGCTATTTCGAACTTTATCGTAAGCCTGAGTTTACATCATTTTCGCTCATGAACGATTTACTCATTGCGCAATTTCCGGATCAACAGAATATAGTTGATTTGAGCATGATGGGTACCACGCAGACCCTTGTGTTTGTGCGTGATCATATTCAACAGACTTTTAATCGCTGATTCCTGTGACAAAGAAGGAGAGGGTCCAATACATACTGAATGAGTTGGAGATTTTATACCCCGATCCGCCGGTTCCCTTGGATCATCGGGATTCATACACCCTGTTGATTGCTGTGTTGCTTAGTGCGCAATGCACCGATGCGCGTGTGAATACGGTCACTCCTGCGTTGTTTTCGCTTGCGGATAATCCTTTTGAAATGGTGCGACTCACCGTTGCGCAGATAGAACATATTGTGCGGCCATGCGGTCTTTCGCCTGCAAAAAGTAAAAACATTCACCGGCTTTCGGAGTTACTTATAGAGCGTCACAACGGCGAAGTTCCTGACAGTTTGGAAGAGTTGGAAGCGTTACCCGGCGTGGGCCATAAAACGGCCAGCGTGGTGATGATTCAGGCTTTTGGTGTTCCTGCATTTCCGGTCGATACTCATATCCATCGGATGTTGTATCGGTGGGGGTTAAGTTCCGGCAAGAGCGTTGAACAAACAGAACGCGATGCGAAAAGATTATTCCCAAAAGAAACCTGGATTAAGCTGCATCTTCAGATTATATTTTACGCACGCGAGTTTTCACCTGCGCGCGGTACATTGCCTGAAAAGGATTTTATTACGATGAAGGTAAGCGGTAAAATAAAGTCACTGCCTCGTTAATCAATAAACGATTTTCGAAACGTCTCGCTAAGCATTTGTAAGGCGCGATTAGCGTCGGTTGAGGGCAATCCTTTAGGCGGGCCGTAAGGCGTTTTATTTACATCAATTACATAAATACGCCCTGAATCTCGATCACGCAAAACGTCGAATTCACAAAATTCAGCTCCCATGTGGGTTGCCATCGTGGCTATAAGCGAAAGTTCGTTTTGGCTAAATATTTCTAGCGGTGCATGAAGTAAGGAACGGTGAACATCATTGGTAAACCGAACATCGGATCGCTTAAATTTTGAATATACGAATGGTATGTTTCCGACAATAATAGGCACTCGATAATCGAGATATTCTCCTGCGGTGCTTTCGTTGTTAATCAGAATTTGATATACTGCTTTTTCGATAGGATCGGCGATAGGGCAACGTACGATTTCTCCATCATGCAATGCGTTTATGTCGCTTTTCACAACTGCAGTTCCCGAATGAGTCCGAGGATCGATAATGGTAGAATATCCGAATACTTGCTCATGTATTTTGTCCACATATTTTTTCGAAATATCTGTGCATCGTCGATTAATAACGGTATGATTCGGGAAACTCTGCACAAGCACTTCGGATGTGCCGTGAGTTGTATCGTGGAACCACATCACGTGTTTAGCGCGTTTAATTCGCTTGTTTGTGACGCGGTAGCGAAGCTTGCGGCAGATTTTGTAGATAGTCGTTTTCTTGCTTGGATAGTCAGGATAGACTACTATAACCGGCAAACTAAAACCATTGAGAAACCAAGCGAATGTATCGAGAATGAGATTCTGAAGGTCCTTTAGAAGAACCTCGGTCCACGGCATATTACTGCGGTAACGATTACGAAAGCCTCGTCGTGGTTTGCTCATGGTTCAGTATAACTGATTGTATATATAGCGAGTGAGCAAATTGGCTCCGTCCGGATTCATGTGATTCATGTCGTTGTAGTATCGAGCATTGGCAAATGCGGTGTCATTCGCTGTGATTACCCGATGTTGGGAATAGTCGATGCCTGTGAAGGTTCGCTTGATATAATTTGCCATGATGTCTGGTTTTTCCATTCGCGCGGAGACGAGGTTGGGATACAAAATGATATCGTATGGGATGCCATGATCGTCGAGGCGTTTAGCGGCTCGTTCAAACATTTTTCGTTGATAATTAACATTCTCTGAAATATCCGCGTAGGCTAGAATCAGTTCAGTTTTGGCCGATCGTGGATTCCCTTCATTTTCCGACAATATGGCATTGAAATTCGCTTCCGATCCTTTGCGCTGACTGAGATATAATTTCTCCACCTTCTCGGTTGGCTCCTTATTAAGAGGCTTGAAGCCATAGTTGGAATCGAAGCTTTTTGAAAAGTCTTCTTCAGGCAATTTAAAACTTCTCGTAAGGTAATGAACATTCCAGGAGACGCGTTTTAAAACGGATGGGAAATAGAGCATGTTGGATTGCGCCGCGGAGCTTAAAATAAGCGATGGATCAGCATAGGCCGGATACATATTGTGAATGTTCCTTGCCATTGCATTTCCTTTGAAGCAAAGCATTACTTTCTTCGGTTTCAGTTTGCGATGCTCAAGCATGTCTTCCAGAAGCGCGTCAATGATTGCAAAGCACGTATGAGTCATGCCCAAATTCAGGTATTCTGTGGAGGTTGTGTCGAGGGCATTCAGCAGGCTATCGTTGATGCCATTCAGACAGATGGATGAGCCTACGAATACAACGGTGCTGTCGAGGGTTTGTGTTTCATTCAGTTTATTTTCAATCCAGCTTATTTTCGAATAATCTGAATATTTCATAAGACCGGTGAAGTAAGTGCGCTTCAGAGGTATGAAGAAAATGCAAAGACACAGGCCGGCCAGCAAGAGCACCCGCCAGATGATTTTCCATGCGAACCGCTTCAAATCAGAATTGGAAGTAGATGAATTGTTCATGATTTAGCGAATAGAAACAGTCGATAATTAAAAGCGCAAGTACCATTTCAATGGCAAGTCGCAGCGGTTTTCGGAGGCTGTATTCCGATAGCAAAACTCCATTGGATGAGCTGCGGTTGAACCATTCCAGCATGTGAAACGGAATTAATAAGATTAATAAATTCAAGAAGCGCAATGTGTCGGAGGCTACAAATTGATTTTCACCAATGGCGAAAATGTAATTCCACGCTTCCGTAACATTTTTAGCTCGAAAAAATATCCAGGCTAAAACGACAACGCCAAATGTGAAGAGAGCTCCAATCCACTTGCGAACCATCTGATTCGATTCAGACTTTTGTTTATCGTTCCCCCATATCGCATAATAAATACAGTAAACGATGGCGTGAATGAGGCCCCACATAATGAAAGTCCAGTTTGCACCATGCCAGAAGCCACTCAGCAGAAAGATGATGAAGACATTTCTGTAAAATTTCCATCCTGCTACACGCGAGCCACCAAGCGGAATATAGACGTAGTCACGAAACCATGTGGATAGTGAAATATGCCATCTTCTCCAAAAGTCAGGGATACTGGTCGCAAAGTAGGGGAGATTGAAATTTCGCATTAGTTGAATGCCGAACAACTTTGAACAACCTAAGGCAATGTCGGAATATCCGCTGAAGTCCCCATAGATTTGAAATGCAAATGCAACAGCTCCCAGTATCAGGCTAAGCGCTGAGAGCGATTCATAATCCGCAAAGGCCGCATTGGCATAGGCAGCGCATGTGTCGGCTATCACGATTTTTTTGAAAAATCCCCACAGCATTTGGCGCAAACCTTCAGCAGCCAGGGATGCGTTGAAGGAAGGCTTGGCGTGAAACTGATGAAGCAGATTGGCAGCGCGTTCGATTGGACCTGCTACCAGCTGCGGGAAGTACATAACATACAGCGAGTAGGTCACAAAGTCTTTTTCCGGCTTTTGTTTTCCCTGATACACTTCGACGACGTAGCTCAAACTCTGAAATGTGTGAAATGACAGACCGATAGGTAGAATTATGCTCATGGTCTGCAGCGAGTAGTTCCAACCAACAAGCTGTGCCAGGGCATTGGTATTTTCGATGAAGAAATTGAAGTACTTGAAAACAAAGAGAACCATGCAGGTTGAGACAATACTCATTACAAGCCAAGTCTTCTGTTTTTTTCCTGTTGTTGAAGCTATTTTGATTCCGGCGAAATAATCAATGAGGATTGTAATGAAAAGAATAAGAATGTACTTCGGAATGAAGAACATGTAAAATATGCAACTGCTCAGAAGTAACAACCACGTTTTGCCCCTTGGTCTGTTTTTGAAAACTGACCAATACAGGACGAATACAGCAGTTAGAAAAAAAAGAAATTCCGGGGAATTAAAGAGCATTGCCTTATATGGTGATGTTGTAAACCACAAACATAACCAAAAGGCTATCAAATTAACAATCAGTTCAGGGAAGGGTCATCGGGCAAGTTGGCAATGATTTCGCCCTTTCGCCCCATGCTTTTCATGATGGTTTTCCAAAGGTCATTATTGTCGCTATTCATGAGCGTTTCTTTCGGAACATTTGCCACAAACCACGACTTGCTCTGTATTTCAGTTTCAAGTTGCTCGGGCGACCAACCGCTATATCCAACAAAAAAGCGAACCTGGTCTTTTTTTACATCTCCGGTAAAGAGCATTTTTTTCAGAATGTCGAAGTTTCCTCCCATGAATATGCCGGGAACAATTTCAACACTATCTGAAATTTTATCGCCTAATGTGTGAATGTAGTACAGATTGCTATTCCGCACCGGGCCTCCGATACTGATCCTGCCTTCGAAGGACGGCATATTTTCCATGATTTGTTCCAGGTCGATGTTGATGTAGTTATTCAACACAAAGCCGAATGAACCATCGTGGTTGTGTTCACAAAGGAAGATGACAGTCCTCTTGAAATAAGGGTCATTGAGGAATGGCTCAGCTAAAAGTACCTGGCCTTTAGCCGGCTTGATATTTTTATCGGGTGCGAAATCCATGACACTAATTTATATGCATAAAACGATTCATGGCTGCAAAAGTTTCTAAAGTTGGAATTGTAATTCCATTTTTCCCGGTCTTGAAGGTTTCATCAATTGATTAATTTAGCCACATGATAGAAGCATTCGGCATAACTAAATCCTATGGCAGTCTTCAGGTTTTGAAGGGGGTAGATGTAAGCATAGCCAAAGGAGAAGTTGTTTCTATTGTGGGCGCATCAGGCGCCGGAAAAAGTACATTGTTGCATATTTTGGGAACGTTGGATCGACCCGATGCAGGAACTATAAAGTTCGAGGATCGACTTATCTCTTCCATGAATGCCAGGCAGCTGGCTCAATTTCGAAATAGACACGTTGGTTTTATCTTTCAGTTTCACAATTTGTTGCCCGAGTTTACGGCACTGGAAAATGTTTGTATTCCGGCATTTATCGCGGGGCGTGGTGCGAAGGAGGCAGAGGAGAGAGCAACTGAATTACTTGATTTTTTAGGGTTGCGAGAAAGGGCAGGTCATAAGCCTTCGCAGTTGAGTGGTGGCGAGCAACAGCGGGTTGCTGTAGCACGTGCACTCATGAATAATCCGGATGTAATTCTGGCGGATGAGCCTTCAGGAAACCTCGACTCAAAAAACGCGCGCGAGCTGCATCAGCTATTCTTTACCCTGCGTGAAAAGTATAACCAGACTTTCGTAATCGTTACCCACAATGATGAATTGGCTTCACTTGCCGATCGTGCTTTGGTCATGAAGGATGGTCGCTTATAGTGTGGCGACTGTTATTGAACCCGTAACAAGTTTAACGTATCACCAAAATACTCCCCCTGCTTCTAGCTTTAGAAAGTGCTTCTTCTTGATTCGAATCGAGTGCTTCAATTTGCCAGGTGTAAACCCCATTGGGCACATAATAGTCCGGTGCACCTCCTGTCCATACTCCTTCCGGATCGTTGGTTTCCCAGACCACTTGACCGTAACGGTCGAAGATGCGCAGTGTGAAGGACGAAAGTCCATTGGCATGAATTCGGAAAACATCATTCAGGCCATCGCCGTCGGGTGTAATGGCATTCGGAGCATAAACGTAGATACAGTCTACTTCGATGTTTACCGTATCGCGCGACTCACAGCCATTGAGCAGGCTAATCATTACTAGTTCTGTAGAACGGGTTGGTGTTGCAATAGCAAGCGTATCGCCCGAACCAACTTCAATGTCGTCGATTTCCCAATACGTTTCATCACCATCGGTTTGTCCGAATAGTAAGGTGGTTTCTCCACAGTCGCTCACAAAATCATCACCTGCAGATATCTCCGGATAGGCGCTGAAATAGATATTAATCGTATCCGTTGCAAAACAACTCACCAAATGGCCAGTTGCTATGTATGTGCCGCTGTTCGTTACTTCGAGTGTATCGGCAATAATTCCACCCGACCAGCTATAGCTCACAAAGTTCCCCTGCGGAACAATTTGAACGATTTCCCCTTCACAGGCTGTATCTTTCGATGCAGTTGTCTCTATCGAAATATCTACATCAAGCACCACTGAAATCGTGTCGCTCACAATGGCACATTGTCCTGTTATCGATGCGGTAAAGTAATATTCGCCGGTCTCCGTGGCATTCACAATAAGTCCGTTTGCTCCAGGAATGGCAGCACCATCGTGGAACCATTGAATAACCGCACCATCCGATACACCAAGGATTGGATGTTCGCTCAAACAGGTTGCTAATTCATTGTTTTCCGCGTATGGTGGTGCATTCCATGTTGCTATGGTTGCTACTTCATTTGAATTAATACTTACAATGTTGCTGGTGCTCATACATCCGTTATCGGTTGCCTCCAACGTTATTGTTGTCGCCTGCTCATAAGAAATATTCAACGTTGCGGTGGTAGCAGTCGGTGCGCCATTTTCATACCACTGATAAATTTGATGCGGGTTAACAGAGCTTAGCACGACTTCATCATCGGGGCACAAATCCAGTGGGCCCGCAGGAGTAATGAACACCTCCGGAAATGGATAAACGATTACACTGATGGGAAGCGGCTCGCTGGCGCAGCCATTGCTGGTAACCGTAAGTTCATAGTTGAAGGTGCCAGGGCTGTCGGTGATTACAGCATAGCTTGCGAGGCTCGAGAGTACTACGCCGTCTTCAAGCCATTGATAGCTCGTGAATCCGGGAGTTGCTTCGAGTAGCATGTTTTCATT
>JAURKF010000171.1 GCA_030831885.1 Flavobacteriales bacterium | reverse complement strand
GGCGCAAAGGGAACCATTCATTATCAAGACAAGGCGTTGGGAACAGCCCATGCCATTTTATGTGCTCAGAGTGCACTGAAGGGCCCGGTGACTGTGGCTTTCGCGGACACACTTTTTCGGGCCGATTTTAAACTCGATACCTCAAAAGATGGGGTGCTTTGGGTGCAGAAAATCGAAGACCCTCGCCAGTTTGGTGTTGTGGTGCTCAACGAAAAGGGAATCATAACGGAATTCAAGGAAAAACCTCAGGAGTTTGTTTCTGATTTAGCCATGATTGGCATCTACTATTTCAACGATGGCGCTTGGCTTCGTGATGAGCTGCAATACCTCATCGACAACAACATCATGAATGGTGGTGAATATCAATTGCCCGATGCCTTGCGCAACATGGTGAAAAAGGGGGCGCAGTTCTTACCGGGTGCTGTGCAAGATTGGATGGATTGTGGCAATAAGGATGCGATGGTAGATACGAATACAAAATATCTTGCCTTCAACGCCGATAAGGATTGGGTGAGCCCCGATGCGAAAGTGGAAAACAGTGTTATCGTGCGTCCATGTTATGTGGGTGCAGGTGCAGTGATTAAAAACAGCGTGGTAGGCCCCGGTGTTTCACTGGGCGAAGGCGCGGTAGTAGAGGGAACGGTTGTTCGTAATAGTATCATTCTCCCATCGGCGCACATCCATCACGCCAATCTGACCAATTCGATGATTGGAACTCATGCGCGCATAAATGGAAAACAAGCCGATGTGAGTTTGGGTGATTACTCGGTATTCAAAGACTAAATAGTGATTCGATTTTCAACATATGTTCTTCTGTTGATGTTGCTTTTGGCGAGTTGCAAGGCAGCGAAATCAGGCGGAGGCAAGCGGCAAGGTGAGTCGGGAGAAGTAGAGCCTGAGCAGTTGCGTCCCCAAGTGGACACCCGATTTCAAGAAGTGTTTTTTCAGGCTCAACTGGAAAAAGCAAAGGGAAATTCCGAGAAAGCCTATGAACTGTTCCAGGAGTGCATCAAGCTGGAGCCGAAGCAGGCATCTGCTCACTATGAAGTGGGAAAGATTGAGCTGCAGATTAAAAACAACGCTGGCGGTGCACTTGATCATGCCAAGGTATGTGTAGCATCCGACGCACAAAATGCCTGGTACCAACAGTTACTGGGGCAATCCTATTCTGCCCTGGGGAAGTATGAACCTGCAATTAAGGCATATCGCGAGGTGGTTCGACTCAGTCCGGACAATTATGAGATGCTGTATGAGCTGGCATCAACGCAGCTTTATGCCAATAAACAAATGGATGCTATTGCCACATACGATTTGCTCGAAAACAAAACCGGCGTGTATGAAGAGTTAAGCGTACAGAAACATATGCTCTATGAGCAGCTCAGGCAATATGAAAAGGCAGGATTGGAGTTGGAGCGTCTTGCCGAGAATTATCCGGGTGAGCCGCGCTATTGGGGAATGGCGGCACAATTCTATCAGCGATATGGATTGAAGGCACAAGCTGCTACTGCGCTCGAAAAAATGTTGAAGGCAGATCCGTCCAACGGCCAGGTGCATTGGCAACTCTCGGAATACTATGCAACGCAAGGCGATGAAAAGCGCTCTTATGAAGAATTAAAACTCGCATTCAATACAACGGATGTAACGGTAGACGAGAAGATTATGGTCTTGATGCGTTATTACTCCTTGACACAGCAAGTGCCCGAGCGATTGCCTGATGCATATACCCTTCTTAAGATAGCGGAAGAGACGCACCCGAATGAATCCAAAGTTCAGGCGATGTATGGCGATTTTCTATCGCGTGAAGGAAAGCTGAAGGATGCATTGATTAAATATAAGCGCGCTATAGCGCTGGGTGCAGCTATGAGCTTGCTTTGGAAGCAGGTGTTGGAAATTGAGACGGAACTTTCCGATTTTTCAGCCCTTTCGATAGATGCCCCCAAAGCACTCGAGTTATACCCGCTCGTGCCGGAGTTCTACTATTTCAATGGCTTGGCTCAGCAGCAACTCAAAAACCCGACAAAGGCAGCGGATTATTTCTCTACAGGTAAAGAGTTGGTAGTCGACAATCCCGCTCTCTTAAAACGTTTTTATGCTTCCTTGGGAGAGGTGTATAATTCACTCAAACAGTATGAAAAATCGGATGCTGCTTTTGAAGAAGCGCTGCGAATAGATCCGTCGGACGTGTTCGTGATGAACAACTATGCTTATTATCTCGCACTCCGGAAATCAAAACTTGATAGCGCCGCTAATCTATCTGCGCGTTCGAATGAGTTGCAGCCCGGGATGGCATCGTTCGAGGATACATATGCTTATGTGCTTTTCCGACAAGGAAAACATCCCGAGGCGTTAATCTGGATGCAAAAGGCGCTTGCGCATGGAGAGTCCTCATCCGATATGCATGAACATTTGGGCGACATCCTGTATCATTTAGGTAGGGTAGATGAGGCGCTAAGTGAGTGGCAGAAGGCCGCATCGTTATCTAATGCAGGTAGTAAAGTGAACGAAAAGATAAACCAACGTCGCTACATAGAGTGAGGCGCTTTAAATTGTTATATAACAAGAATGTATCGCGCAGTAATGAACTGCAACGATTGATTCACCTTCACGTTTTGCACTATTGTTTTTTCGCATTGCTCTCGCTCTTTTTTCTTTCATCTTGCAAAACATCGGAGCGCGCGGCAGGTGAAGTGGCCATAAAAAATAGAACCGCCGGTTTTGTGTTGAAACGATATAACGAGGCAAAGTTTGATTACGACTGGCTCGGAATGAAAGTAGATGCCGATTTTGGAACGGAGACAGAATCCAACGGATTCAAGGCTACAATTCGTATGCGTAAGGATAGTCTTATCTGGGTTTCAATTACTCCGGCACTCGGCATTGAAATGATTCGTGTGGTGGTGACTCCCGATAGCTTGAAGTATTTGTCCAAAATACCCGACAACAAGTTTTATTACGTGGGCGCATTTGAAGATGTAAACCGCCTCATAGGTACCTCGTTTGATTTTGAAATGTTGCAGCAGTTGTTGGTGGGAAATGCTATTGGGTTGGAGAAGGACGAGCGCCGTTTTCGAAGTGAAGTAGACGGGAATGATTATCTGCTTATTTCAAAATACCGCCGCAAGGTGAGGCGTGTAGTCGGTGTTGACGACCGAAAACTTGAAAGCGATACGATATCGGTGAATCCCGATGATCCGCGATACCAAAGAACAGTTCGTAAGAATGAGGATGCTGACGATTTGATTATCTCGCGCTATTGGTTTGAAGCGTCGCAGTTTCGACTTAGGAAGTCGGTTTTCAATGATTTGATACGACAGCGAACGCTCGAGATTTCGTACGATAGTTTTCAGCAAAATGAGGAACAATTTTATCCTTCGAAATGTCGTTTGGAAATTTTGAGACCACAGTCGAAGGAAGTGCTGAATTATGAAATAACGAAGTTGTCTTCCGGTAAGGCATACGATTTCCCATTTGAAATTCCGGATGATTATCCGCGACGAGACAGTTTGTAATTGGCTATGGAAAAACAAATACAATCATCGAACACATTGTGGCTTTCAGCCGCGTTGGTGCTGTTTTTCATTATTGCAGTGCCCGTATGGCAGGGAATAGCACAATCAAAAAAGGAATTGCAGAAACAACGCGATGACATCAACGGCAAGATAGAGCAAACAAAAAAAATGATTCGGGATTCTGAACGACAACAGAAGTCGACCATACGCCAGGTGCAGCTGTTGAATGAGCAACTTGCATTGCGCGAAGAGCTTGTTTCAAACCTCAACGACGACATTGATGAAATTGATGGCGAGATTAAGCGCAAGAATCATTACATCGGCGAAATGGAAAGCCAAGTGAATCAGATGAAGCAGGAATACGGACGCATGATATACAATGCATTTCGTCAGCGCACCAGTTATGACAAACTCATGTACATTTTTGCTTCTGCCGATTTCCATCAGGCATACAAGCGATTGAAGATGACACAGCGCTACGCTGATGCTCGCAAGAAACAAGCATTTATGATTCTCGGTAAGCAGGAAGAAATAAAGTCGAGTGTCAACGAACTGGAGCGCGATAAAACTAGTAAGTCGGTTCTTGCCGACGCAAAGGAGCGTGAGCGAAAGGAAGTAGAAGCCGATAAGACAGAGCAACAGAAGCGACTTGAGCAACTTAAAAAGGAGGAGTCCAAATTGCGCAAGCAGCAGGATAAACAGAAGGCCGATCGTGACAAGCTGACGGTACGCATTCAGGCGGTGATAGCAGAGGAAATTCGCAAGGAGAATGAGAGAAAAATGGCCGAGGAAAAGAAGGCTGCGGCTGCATTGGCTGCTAAGGAGGCGGCCGCCAGGAAGGCGGGCTCAACATCTTCGTCTGCTTCAACTAATACAACTGCAAAGACAACGACAGCAGCAGCACCGGCCGGTGAAACAACCAAGAAAACAACGGCCATTGCTCTCGCTCCTGAGACGGTATTGGTCAACAAAGATTTCGAAAAGAATAAGGGCGCACTGCCCTGGCCGGTGAGCGCTGGCGTTATTACATCGCATTTCGGTAAGCATGCACATCCTTCGCTTGCGCAAGTGACTGTAAACAACAACGGTGTGGATTTTACTACGGACAGAAACGCTTCTGCGCTGGTAGTTTTCAGCGGAAAGGTGACTTCAATCTTCGATATAACCGGCGCAGGCCAGAACGTCATCGTAACGCACGGATCTTATAAGACGGTCTATTCAGGTCTTGAGTCGGTAACGGTAAAAATTGGCGATTCGGTTACAGCCAAGCAGAAACTCGGTATCGTAATGAACGATGGTGAGGATTACACCCTTCACTTCGAAGTATGGAAAGTAGGCGCCGATGC
>JAURKF010000170.1 GCA_030831885.1 Flavobacteriales bacterium | reverse complement strand
ATTCGGGACACTGTGTAATGTACGAATGGGGTTGGCTGTCTTCGTCGCGTCGTGTCGTGTCAACACCCACCACCTTCGGAATAATCTCGCCGCCTTTCTCTACAAACACATAGTCGCCCTCGCGTATGTCGAGCTTCTCGATTTGATCTGCGTTGTGCAAGGAGGCTCGCTTCACGGTGGTGCCTGCCAGTTGTACAGGGGCGAGATTGGCCACCGGGGTAATTGCTCCTGTACGTCCAACTTGATAGGTAATCTTGTTGAGACGCGTACTTACCGTTTCTGCTTTGAACTTATAGGCAATAGCCCAACGCGGACTTTTCGCCGTGAGTCCTAGCTCTTCTTGCTGCGCGTAGCGATTCACTTTCACTACTACACCGTCGATTTCGAAGGGGAGATCGTGGCGGGCTTTGTCCCAGTATTCTATAAATGCCATGATGCCGTCCACGCTTGTTGTTTTTTCGATGTAGCGCTGATGGGTTGGCGGTGTTTTGAAACCCCAATCGGTTGCATGTGCAATCGCATCGAAGTGATTGGTATACGTCACATCCTCGGCATAGACGTAGTAGAGGAAGCAGTCGAGGTTGCGCTTGGCCACCTCGGCGCTGTCTTGTTGTTTGAGGGTTCCCGCGGCGGTGTTGCGCGGATTGGCGTAAGGTTCTTCGCCTTTTGCCAAGCGTTCGGTATTGAGACGTTCGAACTCAGCCTTGGGCATGAACACTTCGCCGCGTATTTCAAATTCACCGGGGTGATTGCCGCGCAGTTGCAGTGGAATCGCACGTATGGTGCGCACATTGGCGGTGATGTCTTCGCCTGTTTCGCCATCGCCACGCGTAACTCCGCGCACCAGTTGTCCGTTTTCATACGTGAGTGAAATGGCAAGGCCATCATACTTCAACTCCATCACGTATTCGATTTCGACCGAAGAGAACAAGTCGGCCCCGGCACCCAGTCCTTTGTGCACGCGGCTTTCCCACTCGATAATTTCTTCACGGTTGTAAGTGTTGCTCAACGAAAGCATCGGGTATTTGTGCTTCACCTTTTCGAACTTTTCCGTAATGTCACCGCCGACGCGCTTGGTGGGCGAGTTGGGATCGGCCAGTTCCGGATGCGCCTGCTCTAAGGCTTCGAGTTCTTTCAACAGTTGATCGAATTCGTAGTCGGAAATGGTGGGCGCGTTGAGCACGTAATAACGATAGTTATGCTCGTTGAGCGCGGCGGTTAGTTCGGCGATGCGGGAGCGTGCGGAGTCCATACGGCGAAGGTAAGGATGAAGGGGGAAGGGGTGATTGGTAAGGTGAAAGCTCTTTAGCCCACCGGTGGGAAAATTGAATGGCGGTGGGCAATATAATGGTTGTCTGTATATCGGTGGGATGTACAATTACTGCAGAGCAATACCACCATGCGTTCTTATGCGCTACCTTTTAAAATACTCACGTTCTTTTTGCCGACAATCTTTCATTTGGATGGATAACTGACCAACCAAATCATCGTTGGCACTTACTTCCAGTCGCTGTCGCACATGCGGGCCGAAGTAAATGAAATCCTGGTTGTTGCCTTCCTCAAATCGTGAAATGGAATTCTGAAACTGATTCAGTATGGAGTCGAAGTTCTTTAGCATGGCTTCCAGTTCCGAAACGGGAGCGTATGCAGCGAAGAATTCTTTACCTTTCTGAATGGGATAGCGCTCACGTAAATCATTCTTGCAGCGCGCTATCATGCGACCAACTTCCTCCAACGAGTCTTGCCATTGCACCAGTTTCTCATTGAGCAACTCTGCATATTGCTGCGGATCTAAGCGTATGATACCGTATGCTCTGCAGCTGTCCTGGTAGGCTTTTCTCAATTCGAAATAGCTGTTGCGGTGCTGTTGTTGTGCCATGGGAAGATCTTGAGGCATTGGCTCGAAACGGCGATATAGATCCAGAAAGGGCGATTGCAACGCAATCTTTTTCTTGCCTTCGGTTGACTGCTTCAGCGCATTGAACGTGGTGTCATAGTACACACGGGCACCCACGGTATGGTTTGCTTCGACAAATAGAGTATCGAAGAGTTTTTTAAGCGATGGGTAGGGAGCGACATCGTTGCGATTGATAGTTTGGTTCAAGTCGGAATGAAAGGTGCGAAGCTTGTGAAAATCGCCATATACTTCACTTTCCGTGCGCATGAGCTGTATTCGAAGTGTTTCGGCCCTTTCGCGAATTGGCGCAGTTGCAATACGCTCGGCGCATGAACACAAGCTTAGAATACAAACTATGAATCCAATTGTTTTCACCGAATGCGGTCGAGTGATTTCACCAGCTGTTCATCTTTTTTGATACCACGCAACGCTATGAGATTGCTGAAAAATGAGGCAAAAGGAAGAAAGAACGAAACGCCCAGTGTGAATGGTGCTGTGCTTATCACCTTTACTGCATCTATGATATACAGACTCATCAATGCGAATGAGGCTGCATAGAATATGAATGTGAAACGCACCAATGCCATTTGGCGCTGACGATTACGATACGTGAAGATGCTGATGGCAGAAATTATCGATGCAATGGCCAGCGGGATTGAAAAGTAATAGGTGGATATTCCATCGATTGCATTGCCCTCCGGTGAAATGACTTTGTAATTGTGAAGCTCGTTGGCGCCAATGGTTCCGAAAGGAAAGGCGAACGTTGTTAAAAAAAGGATTACGGATACTGCGAGGAAAAGGGTTTGTTTGCGTTGAATCATAAACCGGTTATTCAAGAGTTTTAATCGATGCAAATGTAATGCGCGATTTAGTTGTGAGGGGCGAATTCCGCCCATGATGAATGCATTCGAGTGTTTAAAAAAAGGGAAGTTACCCGAACGCAGATTCAATGGATTGACGCAATTTAGCGGACCTATATTGTTAATATGAAAATTGGAATTATCGGCTCGGGTGCCATGGGAAGCGGTATTGCGCAAGTAGCCGCACAAGCAGGCTGCGAAGTGGTGGTCTGCGATCAGCAGCGAGCCGCACTCGATCGCGCGGCGTCAGGCTTGAAGAGCACGCTTTCCAAGCTTGCCGATAAAGGAAAAATGACTGCAACGGAGGCGGATGCTATCCTCGCGAGCATTACCTTTCACGAATCCATCGATGCTCTGGCTTCATCGGAGTTAATCATTGAAGCAATTGTTGAAAATCTTGAGGTAAAGAAAACGGTATTTAAGTCGGTTGAGGCGCTCGTGAGTGAATCGTGCATTCTGGCTACGAATACGTCTTCTCTTTCTGTTACTTCTATTGCAGCGGCATGCAAGAATCCGGAGCGTTTCATCGGAATTCACTTTTTCAATCCGGCGCCGCTTATGCCGTTGGTGGAAATCATTCCGGCATTGCAGACCGACGATAATCTGGCGGCACAATGCGTTGATATCATTCGCTCATGGGGTAAGGTTCCCGTTGTGTGCAAGGATACACCCGGTTTTATTGTGAACCGCGTTGCGAGGCCGTTTTACAGCGAAGCCCTTCGCATATTGGATGAAGGCATTGCCGATAAGGCTACGATTGATCTGGCCATGCGAAACCTGGGGTTTCGAATGGGCCCCTTTGAACTCATGGATATGATTGGTCACGATGTGAACTATACGGTTACGGAAAGCGTATTTGCTGCCATGTACTTCGATCCGCGTTATCGCCCGAGCATCACGCAAAAGAAACTGGTGGAAGCCGGTTGGCTTGGACGGAAGAGTGGACGTGGCTTTTACAATTATGCGGAAGGTGCTCCAACCCCGCAGGCATCGGATGATGAGTCACTCTTGCAAACTATAGGCAATCGCATATTGACCATGCTCATCAACGAAGCATTCGACGCGGTCTACTATGGCATTGCCTCTGAGGAAAGTGTTGATTTAGCCATGACCAAAGGAGTCAATTATCCCAAAGGACTGATTGCCTGGGGCAATGAATGGGGCTTTGACCAAGTAAATCAATTGTTGCAAAGACTTTATGACACCTATCAGGAAGAT
>JAURKF010000169.1 GCA_030831885.1 Flavobacteriales bacterium | reverse complement strand
TATCGCAACTCAGTCCATCGGAAGGCCACCAATAGCAATCGAAGCCCAAAGAGTTGCCGTAAAGCATCACACTATCGGGAAAATCAAAGTAAACATCAGGGCCCGCGTCGATATCGGCTTGTGGATATACAAATACGTCAACAAATTCCGTCGCAAGGCAGTTATACTCATCTACACCTGTAACTTCAAAGGTCGTGGTTGATTCGGGAGATAGAACTACGTATGCTTCATTGGCCGGCGATGCCCAAGTTGCGGGACTCCACACATAGCTCGTTGCACCTGTGGCCCACGCGCTAACGGTATCTCCCAGGCAAATACTTCCACCACCAAATGCCTGAAGGGTTGGGTGAATGACATTCACCCATACTGAATCAAATCCGGATCCACACGAATTGGATATTTCCACTACATACAATGTCGTATCGTCAGGAGATGCCCATGGTGTTTGTATTACAGATGCATTCAGTGACGCGGAAGGAAACCAGTTCCAGGCATTTCCCGGCTCGGCTTGCAACTGCACTTCAAGGCCTTCACACACATTCAACGATTCATACATGTTGCCTCCGGGTACACTCGAATAAACCACTATCGAAACGGATGACTCCTCTGTGCAGCCATATTCGTTTATGGCCGTAATGGTATAATCAATGTCTTGAGTTGGGCTGGACGTGGGGGTAGATGAAAATGGATTATCGAGGAAATCGGGAGGTGACCACTCGTAATCTTGCGCGCCGAAAGAAAACAAAGTGGCGCTCTGACCTATACACAACGTGGTATCATTGGACGTGTTCATATTGACGCTGCTCACTTGAACAACCACCTCCAATGTTTCCGCATCGCAATCATTCGAGTCAATCACATAATAGGTAGTAGTTGTCGAAGGACTTGCAATCGGATTAGGAATATCAATCGCTGAAAGCGTAATGTCATATATCCAATGAAGATTCGCACTGCCGGTTGCCGAAAGTTGCGTTGTTTCACCTGAACATATCACCACATCATCTTGCACGGTAGGCTGCACATCGGGTATCACTAGAATTTCGACCGACACCGTGTCGGCCGTTACACAAAGCTCATTGTCATAGCCAATCAACTGAATGGTGTACTCACCTCCTTCAGAAAATTGGTGCGTGGGCTGCGCCTGCGAATCGGTAGTTCCATCACCGAAATTCCATAAATAATTAGCTGCTCCAACAGTGGAATTAATGAACTGAACATCGTCGCCAACACATACTTGTGTAGGACCATCGATTGCAACTTCGGCCTGTATTGCACTCAAATCGAATCGAAACACCGCAAGATTGCAACCCGTGCTTTCATTCGTGTTACTCCAAGCTCCTGGTGTGGTGGGGAAATCATCGTTGTTTTGACAACCGGCGCATACCGCATGATAGACCGAACCATTTTTATCGAAGCGGGAAGTGCCGCCATCCACGTGCTCATTACTTTCATCCCCTCCGAGATATGAACCATAAAGCAAGCCTTGCGCATTGGGCGTTAGAACGCACAGGTAAAAGTCGCTGCCATCCGTGTTAGCTTGAAAAGCGTCGGAGGTGATGGGCAAACCAAATGTGGTGCTTTGGTTGGCGTAACAATCCCCGCCCACACCCGAGCAATAGTTATTGTTGATGTCGCCGCCCCAGCCACTGAAATAAATCTGTTCACAATCACTCACCAGAAAAGCAGTAGGCGAAATGTCGATTGCTCCGCTACCTGTTCCAACCGTGGTATTCCACTCCATGCTGCTCAAGTCAGCCGCGAACTTGGATATAAACTGCCCGCTATTCGGCTGACCATACAACCCCGGAGTAATGGGCATGTTGCCGGTGGTTTGGCCATAGATGTAAACGAACCCGGAGCCATCGCTTTGAGCAAAATAAATCTGATCGTAAGAAGTAGTTCCGACATACGTGCCGGCGGTCAGCGCGAAGCTATTTGGATTGAGCAAAGCAACATATCCATCGGTCTCACCATTCCAAGTATTATCAGCCGCAGTGGCAGATATGTAGGGGAAGTTGCTACTCTGAGTACCCCCTGCTATAATTAACTGTCCCGTCGAGTTAAACTCAACAGCGTAGCATGCATCACGGCCATTTCCGCCAATAAACCGACTTTGTAACATAGAGCTCAAATCGGGAGTGAGTTTGCATAATACTCCATCAAAATCACCACCGCCAAATGAACCTGAAGTAACAGGAAAATCCGTGCTTCGCGTTACGGTCGCTATGTACACATTATCTGCTGCATCTACATTCACTTCACCCCGAAACGCGTCGCCATAATTGTAGAATAATTGATCTGCGTTGTTCAGCCCATCGTTCTCAGTGCCACCCAAAAACGTGGATGCAAACAGCGAACCGTCGGTATTGAATTTTGTAATAAATAGATCTGTACCATCCGGGTGTTGCCCCGAAAAAAATCCACTCATACTCAGAAATGGCCCGCCCACAAATGCGGGCTGATAAGCACCTGCCGTTACAGGAAAACCTGTGCTTCCGGTTACCCCAAACACAATAATTCGGTCCTGGCTATCCACCACCACACTATGCGGCGTTTCCTGCAATTCGCCTCCGAGATAGGTACTGTAAAGTAATTGCGACCCATCTGCAGTAAACTTCGTAATGGCTGCATCGAAATAATTTCCCGCAGCTGTATTAAACGATACTGAAAACGCTCCGGTAGTGGTGGGGTAATTCGGGGCAAAAACGGCAGAACCAGCTATCAGGTTTCCCTGCGAGTCATCGCAAGCCGTAAAACCCCAACTGTTGGCCGGTGATCCGATGTAAGTTGAAAATGCAATCTCGGGATCAATCACCAACGGCAACGTTGCATCGTATCTGCCTAAGCGAAAGCTCAGCACATTATTCTCGAGAACATATTCGCATTTCACCTCTTTCATTTTTCCATCGATTAACTGATAGGCAAAAGGCTGCTTTTCGATGATGGTTTGCACGGACGTCTCAACGACCAACTCAACACCCTTTTCACGGTGAATGAGCGAAACACGAGCACCTTCATAAGCCAATCGAATGGCCGAAGGATTAGCACCGGCCTTAACCAACCAATCGTACTTTAGTTTTCCATTTGTACTGTATAGATGCGCATCTACTCCTGGATATACATCCAATAGTCGCGCGCGGCCATAGGCGGAACAATGATCGCCATATTCCGCCGGATTATTCGAAGTGTAATAATTATAGTAATGTTTTAGCTCTTGTTCGCCAGCCGACGACTGCGCCATGCCGCCAACAAACCGAACGCGATATACGTGGGCGTGTAATAGGTCGGCTTCAGTCGTGCCATGAGAATTATGAAGTCGGCTCAATTCCTCAGCATTAAAAAGCTGATATGTAAAACCCGAACGTTCTGTCCAAAGATTTCCCGCCGACAACCGTGTCTGAAATTCCACTTGCTCAGGCCACTGCCCCTTGTTGGTGATCCACTCGGGTTGAGCCCATACGCGAAATACAGGTGTGCAAAAACCGAAAAAAAGAGCGATATGTAGTAATAGACGAAACACGCAAAGTATAGACCCTTTATCCAACCGAAAGGTTGGACTATCTGTAAGGGGAAGTCAAATATCGCAGTGCCGGCGTTTCAACCAACGTAATTCTTCGTTAAATGAGCACCATCAGCACACACCAGAGCGAAGCCAGGGAAATAGCATAAAAAAGAAAGGGCGCCAAAAATGAAACACGATAATTAGAAAACCAGTAGCTTAATAAAAATGCTATCGGCAGCAATAGCGACATAACAATCCATTTCCAAATTAGCACATACGCAAGGAAATAAGACCCCACGAGAGCCAACGCCACAACAAAAAAAATGGTGCGAACTGTTTTTGCCTTATTCGATGATCGCTCCGACAAGAAGAGATAACGTGGAATGGCGAAAAGCAATGCCAATATCAATACTATTCCGAACGTCTTTGCGGATTTATCCCAAGAAGCAAAAAATGATTGACTATCGAAACTCACCCATTTTTGGAAAAGCACTATTGCATCCACTCTATCCGTAAAATAGAGCCACGAAAACCAGTAACAAAAAGGAACTGCAAACGCAATTACAGGCAACAAGTACTCCCGCCAATGAAAAGCCCGTGTGGATATGGAGCCGACCCAAATGGCCGCTGCAAGCATCAAATAAGGTGGAAAACAAACTGCTGCCAATCCATACCAAAAGCCGGTTTCGAAATACTCGGCCAATACTCGAGGTTGATGAAAAATCTTCAAATGCCGATTCAATCCAAGTAAAAGGAAAATATTTGCGACCAACACGGGTATAGAAAGTTGAATAAGCGCAATCGTGGCGGCGAGCATAGAATAGATTAATGCCGGGACAAAAACGGGCACGTTATAGAATTCATGACGATTAAATATCGTGTTGGTCAAATAGGCGCCACCCAATATCAAGATTCCAACAAGCATAGCAAGTGAGTAGGGGCTTTCCAGACTATTTGCCAGATAACTGTCCATCGGAAAACCCATGTTGACAGCCGTCAATTGCCCTCTGGCTGCAGCCGTAAGCAGTACCCCCAGTGTAGTGAAAGGCAGTAACGCCAGGGTTAATGGTTGGTTCGATGCGTAAATGCGTAAAATCATATCAACAACAGGACGGCAACAAAAATGATGGCAACTGTAGGTGGTTTGAACATCCTCCCTTAGATTTGCCTCACAATTTTTTCAACCATGAACCTTCAAAGCATCCTTCAACCGATAGCCGATGGCTTTCAGTGGACATTAAAGAACATTATCGATCCAATGTCAAATGGATTCAATTGGATTTGTATTGTATTCGCTTTTGTAGCCATCATCTATTGGTTGCGCCGTCAAAAGGCATATACTGCTAAGGCCATCAAAGAAGGGACAACCGTTTAATCGAGAATCAATTTTTTAAAATATTGCCCCGTCTGCACAGACGGGGTTTTTTGTTGGAAAAAAGCCTGGTTTGAGAAAGCACATTCAAATGACATTTGCATCCTAAATAGAACATGTATGAACGTTCTCATTCTCGGTTCAGGAGGTCGCGAACACGCTATAGCCTGGAAAATTGCTCAAAGCCCTAAGCTCGGGAAGTTATTTGCTGCCCCCGGAAACCCAGGCATTGCGTCCATCGCATCCATTTTACCTTGCCAGGTGAGTGATTTCAGTGCAATACGCGAAGCCGTGTTTCGTCACAACATCGAAATGGTCGTTGTCGGCCCGGAGGTACCGCTGGTAGAAGGATTAGCAGATTATTTTCTTGCGGATGAATTGCTTCGTTCTGTTCAATTCATAGGCCCCGACAAGTATGCGGCACAACTCGAGGGCAGTAAAGATTTCGCCAAACAGTTTATGATACGCCATGGCATACCAACAGCGCGATATGCAACGTTTACGCACGAAACTATAGGCGAAGGGTTGAGTTTTTTGAAGACCTTAAACGCACCTTATGTTTTGAAGGCCGATGGCCTGGCAGCAGGAAAAGGTGTTCTGATACTTCATTCACTCAGCGAAGCGGAAGATGCTCTGAAAACCCTGTTAGGTGGCCAATTCGGAGCAGCAAGTGAAAGAGTAGTAATAGAAGAGTTTCTATCGGGAGTCGAGCTTTCTGTTTTTGCGCTTACCGACGGCAAGGACTATGTGTTGTTGCCCGAAGCCAAAGACTACAAGCGCATTGGCGAAGGTGATACAGGTTTGAACACCGGCGGTATGGGAGCCGTGAGCCCGGTGCCATTTGCCGATACATCATTCATGCAAAAAGTAGTAGAACGCGTTGTGGAACCCACCATGCGCGGCATTCGCGAGGAAGGAATGCGATACACAGGATTCATATTCTTCGGACTCATCAACGTGCAAGGCGACCCATTCGTCATAGAATACAATTGTCGCATGGGAGACCCGGAAACTGAAGTCGTTATGCCCCGCATTGCATGCGACCTGCTGCCACTGCTCGAAGCAGCTGCAAAAGGAAGTTTAAAAGGGATGACATGTGAAAAAGAACAACGCGCTGCGGCCACCGTAATGCTCGTTGCCGGTGGCTACCCGGAAGACTATGCCAAGGGCGAAGTTATTTCCGGGCTCGGGCAAGTTCAGGGCAGCCTTGTTTTTCATGCCGGTACGAAACAAGTAAACGACACTATCGTGACCAACGGTGGGCGCGTTATTGCGGTTACATCGTACGGAAATGACATTCATGATGCTTTGCGCACATCATATGAAAACGTATCTGCTATAAACTGGAAGGACAAATATTACCGTAGCGACCTCGGTAAAGATTTGCTGTAAAGTCCGGAAACACACAGCGCGGCATAAGCCGCGTCAGAGAAAGTGAACACCTTCGTACTTATTGACAATCTCCTCCAGCTTGCGTAGCACAACCTCAGCGTCATTCGTCGTAACGAGCTCCATTCGGTCTTCTTTAAAATGAGGCAGCCCCTTGAAGTAATTGCTGTAATGACGGCGCATCTCGAGGACTCCCAATACTGGCCCTTTCCATTTCAGCGAAAACTCAAAATGCCTGCGACATGCTTCAGCACGCATGGCAACGGTTGGCGGTGGTAGCTTTTCACCCGTATTGACAAAGTGCTTTATCTCGTTAAAAATCCAGGGATAGCCGATACTGGCTCTTCCTATCATAACACCGTCAACACCGTACTTGTTTTTATACTCAACCGCCTTTTCAGGTGAATCGATGTCGCCGTTACCGAAAATGGGAATGCGCATGCGCGGGTTTTCCTTGATGCGCGCAATCAACGTCCAATCTGCAAAACCTTTGTACATCTGCACACGTGTTCGTCCGTGAACGGTTAGCGCTTGAATGCCGATATCCTGCAAACGTTCTGCAACCTCCACAACATTCTTGCTTTCCTCATCCCATCCTAGGCGAGTCTTCACAGTAACAGGAAGTTTCGTAGCTTTTACAATTGCCTCGGTCATTGAAACCATCTTCGGAATATCTTTCAGAATACCTGCACCCGCTCCTTTGCACGTCACTTTACTTACGGGACAACCATAATTGATGTCGAGCAAATCCGGATTCGTACCCTCGATGATTTCGGCGCACTTCACCATGGTTTCTGTGTCGCTGCCGAATATTTGAACACCAATTGGGCGCTCATATTCAAAAATATCAAGCTTCATGCGGCTTTTAACCGCATCTCGAATGAGCCCCTCACTGCTGATGAATTCGGTGTACATCATATCCACACCATTTTCCTTACATACAAGGCGAAACGGAGGATCACTTACATCCTCCATAGGCGCAAGCAGCAACGGGAAATCCGGCAGTTCGATGTTTCCGATTTTAATCATTGTGAAATACGGGCGCAAAGATACTTTGCTTTATTTGTAGCATGAACGTATTACTAAAAGGACTAGGCCCTACTCCGCAACTCATATTATTTGGTGCTCTTGTGCTCACATTCATCGGCATTGGCAGCGTTGCGGCCATGGTTGTTGCTTCCGCCCTATTCGACATTCCGTTTGAAGATTTGCCGCTCATTATTTCTCAGCCCGAAGCAAAATATGCCC
>JAURKF010000168.1 GCA_030831885.1 Flavobacteriales bacterium | reverse complement strand
ATAGCACAATTCCCGCGGTGTACTCCTCCAACAAGAAGTATCGGTAAAGCGCTTTTTTATTGTGAATTTCGATGGGCATGCAATCGACAAAAGTAAAGAAGTATATTCGGGAATTGTAGTTATGGCAACCAAGAATGGAGTTTATTCTAGCCCAAAATTTACATTGTTGCACAGAACTCATCAAATCTATTGAAACGATTATATGAAGCATATTTCATTTCTCATTGCATTGGCATATCTAAATCCCATGCTAGCTCAGTCAAAAAAAGAACAAATTCAAATTCTTAGTAATCAAATTGACAGCTTGAATATGGTGATTACACTCGAACTTAGCAAGCATGAGATGGTCAACAATAAACTTGAGATACGAAATCTTGAGCTCACAAGAGAACTTGAATTGCATCAAAAAACAATTGAATCATTAAACTACAAAGTTTCGATGCAGCGAAATACTATGGATTCAATCCAAAAAGCTCATGTCATTGAAACAAAAAGACTAAGAGACAGTTTGAATAATTTTCAAATGAAACAAAACAGACAGTTTGTTTTACCTTATGAATATGGCAGATACGGAGATGACAATCTGCGCACAGTTTTTATACCGGAAAAAAATTCAACCTATGTGATTGTCGATTCAATTGTTTCAACTTTCGATGGCATAGATGAGCACTGTTTTTTCTTTCTAACACGAGAGGATGATGCCGCTGATTTGCCGTGTCCAGGCACTTATGGACTTATTATTTTAAATAGGAATAATAAAGAGATTTATAAATCACTTTGGAATATGGATGATGAGAATAACGAACTATCCCTTACTAATGGGAATGGTCGAGTAATTCATCTCGAATTCAACAGCGGAGTTCGAAATATCATTTCAATGACTACTTCCGGATGCGGTTCGGGTTATACTGAATTCCATTTTGACATGAACTATAAAGATGGAAAAGTAACATTCGAAGAATTCTTCACCACCGACTCATATTCCAATTTGCATTTCATACCAGAAAAAAGCACCTTCATATACATTGAACGATTCAATCCGGAATGCCATTATAGTTGCCCATCAAAATACAAAATAATAACTTACTCCCTTGCCTCTAATCAACCGCTTAAAAACTATATAACTCAATTTGAGTATGATGACTTCAATGACATCGGCACGGAGACACTACTCGATCTGGTGAGAAGAAAAGAAAAAGATGCTTTCATAGATTAGTCAACACGAACATTTGAGAGCCCCCCTATCTTAAAACGATAAATTCCTATCGCCCTATCTCTAACTATTTTCGCGCCTGATTGTTTATCGCTAAACAGGACGACATTATGAGAAATTGGACCACCATAAAAACCTACACCGACATTCGGTTTGAGTACTTTGAAGGAATAGCAAAAATCACCATCAATAGGCCTCAGGTATACAACGCGTTTCGTCCGGAAACGAATATGGAGATGATTGATGCGATGGATATTGCTCGAGAGCGACCGGATATTGCAGTTGTTGTGCTCACAGGAGAAGGAGATAAAGCTTTCTGCAGCGGCGGAGATCAAAATGTGAAAGGTGTTGGCGGATATATCGGAGAAGATGGAGTTCCTCGACTCAACGTGCTTGACTTGCATAAACGCATTCGTGAACTGCCCAAGCCTGTAATTGCAATGGTAAACGGTTATGCCATTGGCGGTGGACACGTTCTTCACGTGGTGTGCGACATTACATTAGCATCTGATAATGCCCGATTCGGGCAGACGGGGCCCAAGGTTGGTAGTTTCGACGCCGGTTTCGGATCGAATTATCTGGCACGCCACGTTGGTCAGAAAAAAGCTCGGGAAATTTGGTTCCTGTGCGAACAATACACCGCAGCTGAAGCTGAAGCCATGGGCATGGTCAATAAGGTAGTTCCTCTCGCTCAGCTGGAAGACGAAACCGTACGCTGGTGTAAAACAATGATGAAACGGAGCCCACTCGCACTGCGCATGATAAAGCGCGGATTGAATGCAGAACTGGATGGCCAACGTGGCCTGATGGAATTTGCAGGCGATGCCACCCTACTCTATTATCTAACAGACGAGGCACAAGAGGGCAAGCGTGCATTTCTTGAAAAGCGAGATCCAGACTTTCAGAAGTACCCTAAGTTTCCCTGACGGAAATGAAGAAGTGGATTCATGCTATGCGTTTGCGAACGCTGCCTCTTGCGGCATCATGTATACTCGCTGGTGCGGCAGCAGCCAAAGCAGATGGCTTCCGCAACACGACCATACTCGTGCTCACACTATGCACTGCTTTTTTACTTCAGATACTATCCAATTTCGCAAACGATTACGGTGATTTTACCCACGGCGTGGACAATGAGCATCGTGTTGGGCCGAAACGCGCTATGCAAAGCGGGGCCATAAGTAAAGCACAAATGAGACGTGCGCTCATTATCACAACGATACTTACTCTTGTAAGCGGTATTTCATTGTTGTGGATAGTTTTTGCCCCAAAGTCTCAATTTGTAAGCGCTCTTCTGATGCTGCTGATTGGAATTGGTGCTATTGCTGCGGCAATTAAATACACCGTTGGAAACAATCCCTATGGCTATCGAGGTCTCGGCGACCTCTTTGTATTTGCGTTTTTCGGTCCGGTAGGAGTGATTGGAACTTATTTTTTGATTGCATCCGGATTTAAATTGAGTGTTTTACTACCGGCATGTACAATTGGACTTTTCAGCACTGCAGTGCTTAACCTTAACAATCTTCGCGATCATGAAAACGATCGCGCCTCGGGCAAGCGCACACTCATTGTCCAAATGGGATTCCGAAATGGTAAAGTTTATCAATCACTGCTGATTGCATTTGGCATAATCAGTCTGATTATCTGGCTCATCTTTACATCAACAGGCTCTCTAGCCTGGTCCGCTTGTGTACCTGCCCTACTCCAAAGTTTACTTCTCCTGCGCGTCTGGCGCGCGCAAGAGCCTGCTAAACTTGATCCCGAATTAAAAAAGGTAGCAATGCTTGCCTTTCTAACCGCACTGCTTCTCTTCTTGGGTTGGTTCATCCCTGAATAAGAAAATCTTCTTACCTTCGGCACTGCAACCTGCAAATTGCAACCTTTAATCACTGCCAAATTCGTGATCAGAACTTCTGCTCTGCTGAGTCTATTCATTTTAGTTTCAGTGTTGATTCGGTTGAATCATCTGGAAAGCCAATCGCTCACTCAAAATGAGCTAATGACACTTTGCCGAGTAAATGGTATAGATGCCCGCATGACTCCGGGGTTGACTCTGAATGTTGAGCTAGATAGCACTTTTACCCAGCAAGATTTGCGCGTGCACCGCACGTTCAACAATGTAGTTTCAGCAACCATTGCAGATAGCGGCAATGCAGCGGCCTACAATGTAATGCTCTATTGGTGGGCCGGAATTTTTGGTGACAGTAATTTTTCGCTTCGCTCACTTTCAGTGCTTTTCGGAGTTTTGACAGTTATCCTGGGATACTACTTCTGCAGACAACTTTTCAACGAAAGAACAGCCAATATTGCAGCTGCACTGCTTTGCTTTCACCCGGTATTGGTTGAATACGGTCAGCTGGCAAGGGCCTATGTCCCTGCTTCTTTTCTCATACTACTTGCCACGTACAGCATCTACCAAGTAAGTGTGGCCAAGCGACATACCTGGTTGCATGTACCGTTGTACGTCATAATTCTCAATTTATCGCTGCTCTCACACTATGTTACGTTATATGTTTTTATATCGCACATACTGCTTGTTGCTATTTTCCATAGTCATCGCAAGGCATTATTGCAATACGCTATCATGGCAATTGCCGGATTTGGGCTGTTTTCGATATGGTTATATAATGGCGGATGGCAAGGGAAGAAACCCATGAATATCGAGCAGCAAATGTGGCAGCTCAATTTACCCGTGAATGGTGAGATGCCAGATTATGTTCGCTCAGCAGGCGATATTTTTGCAGACACAGCATCCAATTACATCACGATATTCGGTGCACGAATCGAGGACTCATCACTCGTTTTAATTCAAGTGCTTGTATTCATACTTCCTGCATTTGCCCTCTTTTTCGTATTTCGAAAAATTCGAAAATCAGAATTCTTCCGCCCCGTAATGTTTGTGACGTTTCCATTAATTATGTATCTAATATTTGCGGTGATAATGGCCGTTCGCTCCGGACACTCTATTCCGTTCGATATACGATATGCCATCTTCGTCATTCCGTTCGCCTGTTTGTTGCTGGCATTCGGTATTGACCGAATGATGGAATACAATAAAACACTTCGTGCGGTAGGATTTGCCCTCTTGGGAGTATTATCGGCCATTATGATGGTAGGACTTTACCCATCCTTATCGAATAGGAACGAATCCGGTGATGTCGATTACAACCAATACCGAGATGCGGCGTCCTTCGCGCAGAGATCAGCTGCCGAGTCGGACACATTGGTTTTCAACGACCGCAACGACGCCATACTGGTAAATCTGTACTTACGTAAGTCGGCACCTTGGCATCAAGTGATTCGAACGGATGCCTCGGCACCGATACTGAAGATTCATCATCAGGGATTGGTTGCTCCCTATATACCGAAGCAGCCCTAGTCGTATTTTGGCTTCTTATCGCGCTTCTCTGCGCGCTTCTCGGCCTTGGTTTTTGCAGGTTGCTTCTTAACTTCTTTCTTTTGATCTTTTGACTTTGCCATAACTGAATTATTTACAAGCTACAAGTATAGCAAAAAGCTACGATTGGAATGGAAGGTCCAAGAAAACTAAAAAACCACCATTCAAACCAAAAAACTAAAATTCCTTCGCCTTATACCTTTCTCCTTACCCTTTATCCATTACCCCTGCTCCCCATCCTCAACCTGCCACTCGGCATAACTCGTTGGCGTCTCCTCTAATTTGAGCTTAACCAATCGCACATTCGTCGGCAGAGCTCCATGAAGAAGATGGTGAAAGTGCATCATTAGGTTTTCACATGAAGGCTGCACGTTGAGTAATATGACCTTTTCAAAATTGTCGGGCAGAAAGGTGTCCTTGGCATATGGAGCATCCTTGTGAAGCACCAGCGCATGATCGAACTGAGAGATGATATGCCGCTTTGTAATATCCTTGATTTTACCGAAATCGACCACTAGCCCTTGTTCAGGATGGTTGTTTTCGGAATTGATTGGTCCTGCAACGGTAACGTACAACCTATAGGTGTGGCCATGAATGTTTTTGCATGGACCATCATAGCCATATAAAGCATGAGCCATATCGAATGTAAAAACCTTGGTAACACGAATATTCATATCTCACTATATCGGCCTGCAAAACTAGCCCATTTATCCCTTGAAAAAATAGGCTCAATACGACAGACTCCATAACAAACAATTCTTAAATGATATTTATTCATTCCCGATATTCTAATTTTTATCAACACTTATGTGGCATTCATAGATTCCACGTGTAAATCTACAAGCAATTCATTATCCGCTTAATAACTAAAATAACCCTACTAATCATTGATTGTGATTGACCAATATGCTTTTTAATAAATTTATTTGGTAAAATGACAAAGTTATCTATTTTTGTCGGCCATTAAACTAAATTGACATAATCAAAACTTGATTTCATCTAGCCATTTGATGACGTATTTAAAAAGAAAAACAACGTCAAATAGCTATATACATAATCTCAATTTCTAAATTCAATCACAACCCAAATCCAATTAATCAAATCATTCATGAAACATCTCAACCACTTCAATT
>JAURKF010000167.1 GCA_030831885.1 Flavobacteriales bacterium | reverse complement strand
GGTGTACTTCTTACCATTGAAATCGAAAGTTGCAGGCATCGCACCCATTTCTGCATCTAGCATACTCTCCACAGATTTCTTCCAGTCATTACCTTCTTCATTCAATTTCTTATCTACCACCGTCCTCACTGTCGACTCCAACAGGGCATCAAGACCTCCGTGGTTATATTCAGTCTTGCCGTTCTTCAGGCCTGAGTAGGAAGATTCGGGCATAATGCCATATTCAGCTACCGTTCGCAATACGTCATGGCTAAGTCCACCCGGACCAAACTGCTGCTTACCCTGGTACCGCACGAACGCGTCCGCCTTGAGAGGATACATCACGCGCACGTTGAACAGTTCGGATAGATCAATGAACTTGCCCCCCTTTCTCAATACCTCGGCCTCAAGAAATGACACGGTGGCAAAACTCCAACATGTGCCGGTCTGACATTGATTTTCGATTGCCCCGGCCGCATTTTCTTTCATAATCGAAAAAGTATAGGGGCCACAAGTACCTGATACCTGTGAGATTGCCACGGCGGTTAGCTCCACTAACAAAAGAGCGGTTAATCCAACTTTCTTCATGTTCTTTGTTTAATGCAATAATAACCACGAAAACGCCTGCTATCAACCTTGTGCTGTTCAAACGATGAGGCGGTTAGGATATGACGCTCCATCGAAAAGCAGAAATTTGAATTAGAATAAAAGATCATGAAAAAAAATGTAGCCGTGGTATGCGGTGGTTTCAGCGGTGAATCGGTAGTTAGCATGCGAAGTGCTCAAATGGTCATGGACAATATCGACCGTGAACACTACGAGCCAATGAAAATTGTGATTATGTCTAATGAATGGTATGCTGAAACGTCTGAAGGAAATATCCCGGTAGATCGGAGCGACTTCAGCATCTCCATTTCGGGAATGAAAAAAACCTTCGATGGTGTATTTATGATTATTCACGGAACACCGGGAGAAAACGGCATACTTCAGGGGTATTTTGAATTACTAGGTATTCCAACCACCACCGGCGACACTCTGAACATGTCACTCACCTTCAATAAAAAGATGACTACGCGCGTCTTGGGCACTTTTGGTTTTCATGTTGCGAAAAGCATAACACTTAAGCGTTCCGACACGTATTCGACGCAAGAAATTATAGAACGAATTGGATTACCCTGCTTCGTAAAACCCAACTGTGGAGGTAGTAGTATCGGGACATCGCGCGTAAACACCGAAGAAGATCTTCCGGCTGCAATTGAGAGTGCATTAAACGTGGATGAACAAATCATCATGGAGGAATTCATTGAAGGGACCGAGGTAACGTGCGGGGTAATACAGTGGCAAGGAAAAACAACAGCCCTTCCTATTACAGAGATTGTTTCGAAAAAAGAATTCTTTGATTTCGAAGCTAAGTATCATGGTCATTCGGAAGAAATAACACCCGCGCGCATTGCATCGAACCTGTACAAACAAGTTCAGGAAAACTCAGAGGCCATTTACCAATGCCTTGACTGCCGAGGTATGATCCGCGTTGATTACATCATACGCGGAAACGACATCTATGTAATTGAAGTAAATACAACACCCGGATTTTCTGAAGCGAGTATTATTCCACAACAAGCGGCCGTTCAAGGAATTGATAAGAAATCGCTAATAAGCGCAGTAATTAGCAGTTGCTTCTAACAGCCTAAGGCATGAGGATAGGTGTATCTTCCTCATCGTGTTGAGTAGATTTCTTCTCTTTCAATTCGCGTCTTTGTTTGAGATAGGTGCGAACCAATAAGGTAGTCGTAATACCAATAAACCCTATAATGATATAACCCACGTATTGCTCGATGGATGGAAACTGTGTACCCAGGAAATATCCGATTAAACTCAGCGAGGTTATCCAAAGAGCTCCACCCAATACATTGAAAAACATGAAAGTCGGAACAGGCACACGTATTACACCGGCAATGATGGGGGCAAACGTGCGAATAATTGGAAGAAAGCGACCAAGAACCAACGTCTTGCCACCGTGTTTGGCATAAAATGATTGAGTGATATCGAGGTATTTGCGTTTAAATACCAGGGAGTCCTTGCGCTCAAATAAAGGCGGTCCTACCCGCCTTCCGAAAACATATCCAAACAAACTTCCTGCTATGGCTGCCAAGAACATCCATATCGTGAGCGGCATTATATCGCTTCCCAGCAACTCAGGTTTGGTGCCACAGATAAGACCGGCCAAAAAAATGAGTGAGTCGCCCGGTAAAAAGAATCCAACCACCAATCCATTTTCTGCAAAAATCACAAGCAACAACAACAGCAATCCTCCATGATGAATAATCGACTCGGGATTGGTCAACTCTTTGAGAAACTCCAGCGCTTGCATAGGCGAAATATAGAAAGAAAGTTTATTTCGCAATCAAATTGAAATCAAGCTTCTGTCCACACCCGAGTTCCCTCGGAGCAATTAGAACAAATATCAATATCGGCGCGGGAATTCATCAGCGCTTTACGAAAATTAAGATAAGGCATTCCATTCCAAATCTCACCAAATGAAGCCTGGCCCATAGTGCCTAAAGCATGCGTAGCGTCTTTATCAAAACAACAAGGCACAACACGGCCATCCCAAGTAAGGACGCATCCGGTCCACATGCGCCAGCATTGATTATCCAACGAATTCTTAACTCGAAACGTACCATCAGCCTTACGCATATAACGACTATATCGTTCGTTCTTCGGAATCAATGGATTTCCATTCACATAATCATACACTTGCGCTGTCTTAAATCGCACTTCATCCACACCCAATTCCCTAGCCAACTCCAGCACATATGGTATCTGATGTTCATTGGGCGCAACTACCAAAAATTGAAAGATGATTTGAGGAGTATTCGATTTCAATTCTTTTTTCTGAGCAACCAAATTTCGGGTACCGTCCAACACCTTTTCCAACTTGCCATGCACACGATATTGCTCATATACGTCCTGTGTAACACCATCAATGGAAATAATGATGCGATCAAGTCCCGACTCAATCGTACGAAGCGCGTTTTCATGCGTTAGGAAATGACCATTCGTGCTAGTGCTCGTAAAGACTTTGCGTTCATGAGCAACGCGAACCAATTCAAAAAAATCCGGGTGTATATAAGGCTCCCCCTGAAAATAAAGATTAAGATGAATAAGGTGCTTCGATAACTCGTCCATCCAGCGCTTGTAATCGTCGATACGCACATTTCCGGTGGGACGAGAAAACATTTTTAATCCACTCGGACACTCAGGACACCCCAGATTACAAGCCGTTGTAGGTTCAATGCTAATAGCTATGGGTAAACCT
>JAURKF010000166.1 GCA_030831885.1 Flavobacteriales bacterium | reverse complement strand
TGCGCCGCTCATTCCGAGTGGATGGCCCAAGGCAATTGCGCCACCATTTATATTCAAACGTTCATCGTTATCGGCAATACCCAGTAAACGAGTACAGGCCAACACCTGTGCAGCGAATGCTTCATTCAATTCAATGATATCAATTTGATCGATTGTAAGACCTGCTCTCTTCAGGGCCAGTTTCGAAGCTTCAACCGGCCCAATACCCATGATACGGGGTTCAGCGCCTGTAACAGCTGATGCAACGATTCGCGCCTTTGGAACAAAATTCCCCCTCTTCAATCCCGATTCGGAAGCAATTAGCATCGCTGCTGCCCCGTCATTCAAACCGGAAGCATTTCCTGCGGTTACTGATCCACCACTGCGAAAAGCAGGATACAATTTTGCAAGCCCATCTGTCGTTGTGGAAGGTTTTACAAACTCATCTGTATCAAAGACTATTGGATCTCCCTTCTTCTGAGCAATCAACACAGGAGCAATCTCCATGGCAAGTCTATTTTTTGCTTGGGCTGCCTTTTGCTGCGACCAAGTAGCAAACATGTCTTGATCTTCTCGGGAAATTGAATAAAGTTCAGCCAAATTCTCGGCAGTTTCGCCCATTGCATCCACGCCATACATTTCCTTCATTTTCGGATGTATGAATCGCCACCCAAAACTGCTATCGAACATTTGGGCATCGCGTCCGAATGCTGTTGAAGTTTTCGAAATCACCCATGGTGCACGAGTCATTTGTTCTACGCCTCCGGCTATGAAGACCTCTCCCTCGCCGGCGTGAGCTGCTCTTGCAGCATTCACTGCAGCAGCCATACCCGACGCACACAGGCGATTCACTGTTTCACCGGGAACCTCCTTTGGAATACCCGCTAAAAGAAGGGCCATGCGAGCAACGTTGCGATTGTCTTCGCCGGCCTGATTAGCACAACCCATGATTACATCATCGATGCCACCGGCATCAAACATTGTGTATCGAGCCATCAACTGCTTTATCACGTGTGCTGCCAAATCATCGGCACGCACCGGTGATAAACTTCCACCAAAAGAGGCAATTGGGGTGCGCACACCATCTATAATAAATGCATCCATTGCAAAAAAATTTGGGCAAAGATGGCGGTCAAATGTTAATTCCGCACCTCGAATTGCATATTTTGGAATTCGACGTCAACCGTCAAACCATTACTGTTTTCTACATGCAATTTACCTTTCAGTTGGCGTGCGAAGAGACCTATTAACTTGAAACCGAAAGAGCGCCCCTTTGCAATATCCAATTCTTGGGACAAACCTGCTCCTGTATCAGAGACAACAAGTCTCACAACATGGTCTCCCTCTCGCTTCAACGAAACCCTTAAACGCACACAATCACTCGCAGAAAAAGCATGGAGAAACGCGTTACTCACGAGCTCATTCACCAGCAATGCGAGAGGAACAGCAGTTTTATTGTCTACATAAATTTGATCAATTTCAAGTTCGGCAACATCTCTTCTGCCCGGCAAAATTGATTGTTGCAGATAGAGCACAAGTGAAGCAATGTATTCGTTCAAATTAATCAGGTTAAATACTTCAGAACGGTACAGTTTATCATAAATCAATGCCAACGCGCTGATGCGATTTCGAATTTCACCGAAGTATTTCTTTACCAATTCAGACTTCTCATGTGCGCTGTTAATTTCAAGCAACGCAACAATCAATGTAAGATTATTCTTAACGCTGTGATGGATTTCACCGAGTAAAAGCTCCTTTTCGCGCAGCGAAGCTTCGAGTGATAATTCTTGAATTTTGATAAGCGTAATATCTACGCCATAACCTAGCATGTAGGCAAATTCGCCTGACGGGTCCAATACGGGCACAAATCTGCGCAACATATACTTGGGAGATCCATCGGCCTGGCTTCCTACATCCTCAAAATCGATTGCTTGCTTGCTTTCTCGGGCCTTCAGGAATGTTGCTCTTCGGGCCTCAGCTTTCGAAGTTTCTATGTTCCTGACCCTGCAATAGTCGAAATCGTCGCGGCCAAGTAAAAAATCACGGACATCTTGATCCCTAACAGCCATTGGATTCAAGTACATATACTTATGCTCATAATTGAAAATGGCGATGTCGACCGGAATATTATTCAATATTGATTCGTAAAACTTCTTCTGGTCCTCTGCTCTATTGTTTACATGGACCCATCGTGTATTCTCTTTAATAATTCCCGAAATACGATCAATACCTGCATGGGCATTAAAAATCACATGAGCCTCTATATCAAAGTAGCGTGCTTCGTTCCGAAGTTTTAAATTCTCGATAAAAACCACATTGTTTAATAGATTGGCCCTTCGAATGGCAGCAATAATAGCCAACGGATTATCGAATTTCCGGAGCATTGCAGGCACGCTCAGCTCCGTCCTTTGAAGTCCTATTAATTGAAAAAGGTTCTCTGAATATTCCGCACTAGCTGTGCCTGAATACCAAGTAAAACTTCCCAAATGAGCAATTATCTCTGCTCGATTAAAATTATCGACAAGTTTTTTGAGGTGAATACGGTCCTGATCAAGTTGGTTCTCCCGCTCCTGAAGCAACGCTTGCAAGCGGGCATTTGATTCAACGAGTTGATAGATTTTCCTTCTAAGAATTAACTTGATTCGAAGGTAATTATCGTCGAAGATTCTGTAAGCCTTATTGACAGAGCGCAAGAATGCCTCCGGCAAGGATCCCTCCGGTTGTTCTTGCAACTGACGTCGCAACAACCAATGCTTTTCATCTTCTCCCCTTGCCATTTCCTTTTTACTTCACGTCCAATAAATTATTCAAATGTGACTTCAATTCGAACGAATTCCAGGGTTTTGAGAAATATCGATCGGGTGATATTGGTGAATCAGCAACTCTTTCAATATCGCGCTGGTGCTGTCCCGTAAGAAGAACGGTAGAACAATTGGGATATATTTCCTTAACACGGCTTATTATTTCCGTTCCGGTTGTATCATCCAGAAAATAATCGGTTACCAAGACTTTGACAATCCTGTTCTGACTTTTCAATGTAGCGAGTAATTCCTCTACTTCACTTCCCGAGGTTGCCAATTCAACGTCACAAACTTCACCTATGGCGTCTGTGATTTGGTATCGAAGCAACTCAAGAATTGTAAGATCATCATCGACAATTATAACTACGTTTTTTTGCATTTCAAGTGGCAATCAGTGATTAAAAATAGGGACTAACCTATTAAACAATTCGAATGTACAGACTGCGAAATATCATACATCCCCATAGTTCCTTTTTGCAGCAAGCACTCTGGAAACCTCTTGTAAAACATCATCCAGATTTGCCTGTCTGGATGCATCCTCCCGATTGATGTTAAATGCTTCCAATACACCGAGAAGATTGTTCAAGCCCACCTGTTGTTTGGCGAGTAAACTTCTCATTTGTCTGAGCTCAGTTGCGTCATTTGCATAAAAGCGCATAATATCCTCGTTTGGCACTCTAGAAGCATCGGCAATAAAAAATCGATTCAAGCATTCAAATTCAACACGCAGCTTAATGCTTCCTGACACAAGCTCGTGTGAAAGCCCCATTACCGCAAGAAAATCTTCATAAGTCAGCGTCAACAAATCATTGAAGGCCTCTCTTGCTGCTCGATTAGAGAAACAAATAAACTGACGATTAAAATCGACCTCAAAAACCGGATTTGGATTTTGCTCAGGGAAATTGGATAGCCTGAGCACGCGCTCGTTTCTCTCGGCAATTTTATTTTCAAGAATTAATTTTGTTCGGACCAATTCGGTATTGGAAAGTTCCAATTCCTTATTTCGCGACTGCATCACCTCGTTAGCACGTTGCAATTCCTCCAATGTCTGCAGCGTAGTTGTTTGCAAAAAAACGAAATCTGTTATGTAATCATGCGATGGAAAATCATTGGCCGACAAGTGATAGTCGACCATGGCATGGTTACTATTAATGACAGGATTTGCCAAAAGCAAAAACAAGTTGGATTGAATGGGTTGAACAGTGCACTTATAACGTTGATTGAATTCCAGCGAGTGAAAGAACCTCAATTTCTGGCGCGATGAATTAGAAGCAATCCAATCATCGCTACCCATTACACCATCCCAAATAAAATGCTGTTCAAACTTATCTCCTGCACAAAGCTGCGGAAGGGATTTGTGGTAAAGTGAACCCTTCTCCACAATTCGCATCCTTTCATCCATGATCAAAAACCCGGGGCAGCTCAATTCCATGGAAGTCCATAATCGCGAAAGCAATTCATTGTGCCTGTTTGCGGCCTGCCATTGTTGAATAATCGTCGAGAATTGGTGCGCAACAGATTGTTGATACGTTGCTACTACCGAATCGGGAGCGCCCGACGCATAGAATGCATAAAAGAGTCCTATTGTCAGTCCATTCTCGTCTC
>JAURKF010000165.1 GCA_030831885.1 Flavobacteriales bacterium | reverse complement strand
TCCCTTCAGAGCCGATTTTAGTGCTTTGTGTGCGATGGTTTGCGGTGCATGTGCTGATATATGTGATGAACATGCAATGCATCACGAAAGTTGTAGGGTTTGCGCCGAGGCCTGTCGCCGATGCGCAGTAATCTGCAACGTTGTGGCTGAAGAGTGTGTATGAGTGAACTCATCTGTGAGAGGGGAGGTGGCCTGTGGCTTCCTCCCTTTCTCATTTATAAGTATCCGAAAATGCGCATAAAAAAAACGGCTCAGATGAGCCGTTTTTGATGTGTCACCGTAGGGAGTCGAACCCCAAACCTCTTGATCCGTAGTCAAGTGCTCTATCCAGTTGAGCTACGGTGACAACATTGTTTGACCGAATTTCTTCTTACAAACGGGGCGCAAATATACTTCTACATTGCATACTTGCAAATGTTTCTTTTCTCAAAAGAGTCAGCGAGGTAAAGCGCGGGTTTCAGTTCGTTTCTTATCTCCTTTTGAGAGCAGCAGCAATTATTTCTTTCGCATCAATTTCAATTCAGTAAAATCAAAATCGGGGTTGTCGACTACTATTCGCAACTCTTCGGCTTCTCCTTCAAGGCCAATCACAAAGTTAGCCTTACCCTTGGGTAGCATCATCTGTGTTGACCAGCTTAACTCAAAGGTATCGTAATGCCAATGAGTAAGTTGGCCTTTAAATAATGCGGTTGGCTCGAAATTGATTTTTAATCCCCCGAAAGGTGTGATTGGATTATCATCGAGTGTGATGATAACATCGCCATACATTTCACTGGAGTATATTCCACAATAGGCTGCCAGGGGTAATGACATTTTAGTATCCTGGGCTCGTTTGGCCTCATCATCCGCTGCTGCCTTTTTTGCTGCCACCTGCTCATCCTGTTTGAAACCTTCAAATAGGGATACCCAATCTTCCTTGCCTCCAATTGCTTTTCCCTTTTTGTCATACTCCATGAGAAAAGCATCTAGAATTTCGTAAGTCATACAACTTGGCAATGAGTTGTTGTTATTAGTTAGTATTACAAAACCCAGGTTTCTCTCCGGAACAAGAACGGTTTTCGAGATCATACCGTCGTAACCGCCACCATGGCTGACTATCTTACAGCCTCTGTATTCCATGAGCTCCCATCCCAATCCATAACCATTGAAATGCCGGGAGGGCATATGTTCCCGCTGCCATTTACCAACAGGTTTAGGCGTAGTATTTTCCCACATTTCCCATGTGCGTGCTTCATTCCAAAAAACACGACCATCCAGGGTACCTCTTCCAAGTTGCAATCGAATCCATTGGCTAAGTTCTCGAACTGACGCGTTGATGCTACCTGCCGGGCCGATGTTGTCCCAGTTAACATAATCAATAGGGATATTCTTTCCCTCCACTTCATTGTGAGGAGAGGCAATATTTGCTGATTTAGCTGACGATATAAGACCCTTTTCATTCCGATAGTCAGATACACTTGTATTCGCTGTTGTCATTCCCAGCGGTTTGAAAAATGTGTCTGCGATAAATTGGTCCCACGTCATTCCTGTTACTCGTTCTACAACCAACCCCGCGGCTAAATACATTATGTTGGAATATCCGTATTGTTCCCGAAATCCAAAGCTAGGCTCCAGAAATCGCGCGCGCTTCATAATTTCTTCCCGCGAATGCAAGGTTCCATACCAAATAAGGTCACCGCTAAAGGTGTCGAGGCCACTGCGATGACACAACAAATCTCGGATTGTAAATTCTTCGCTGACATATGGCGAGTATAAAGTAAAGTAAGGTAGGTAAGAACGAACTTTATCCTCCCAGCGTACCAAGCCTCGGTCAACAAGAATAGCGAGAGATGCTGCAGTAAAAGCTTTACTGTTGCTGGCAATGGCGAAGAGGGTGCTGTCATTTACTTTATCGCCAGTTTCCGTATTACAAACTCCGTAACCCTTCGAAAACACCATGGCATCGTCTTTTACAATAGCCACGGCCAATCCGGGCACATTGAGTTTTTGCATGGCATCTGCAACAAGATGATCGATGCTTGTGAGCCGGGTTGTTGGTTTGCTACTCTGGGGGAGAAGACAAAACGTGAGACCGCAGAATAGGAGCAGAAGAAATTGTTTTTTCATGTGGCGAACCTACGATTATTCGTTAAAAAAAATAGGGTTGTTTAACATTTGAGCCTTACCTTTGATTAACTTTTTCTGAACCTAAACAGTTTTATTTCAATAACCTATTGTCATCATGAAAAAAATTCTATTTGCATTTATTATTCTTTTAGGATGTCTTAATGTTTCGGCGCAGCGCACCGATCGCAATAAAGATCATGGTTATGTTGTGGCGAATCAATTCGCTATTACTCGCCCACTTACAGAGTTGGCAAAAGAATTTCCTGTCGACGAAAATGCCATAATCGACAGAGAAAAGGAAGAAGAGGAATCTGAAGACCGCAAGTACCGTAAGGCGCAGAAATTTAAGTTCTCTGTGCAAGATGATCCTATTCGCTATGGTAACGATGAAGCAACGATGCAGCGAAGCGCGGGCGATGAGCCTGCAGGGAATATGAAGGCCAATTGGTCCGGTCAAACAGCCAGTGGATTCCGCCCCTTCGATCCTTCAGGTGCAGTGGGCCCCAATCATTATGTTCAAATGATCAACTCCACAACCTTTAAAGTGTACAATAAATCAACAGGAGCTGTTCTGCTTACGCAAACACTCGGAAACCTCTGGTCTCCGGCCACAGCGAATGCAGGTGACCCAATAGTAATGTATGATAAACCTGCTGATCGCTGGTTTTTGGCTCAATTCGGATCAGGCAACAACAACATTTATATAGCAGTTTCGACATCGCCTGACCCAACGGGTTCTTACTACACATGGACCTTCACCTCGCCTGCATTCCCGGATTATTTGAAATTCGGAGTATGGCAAGATGGTTACTATATGACATCGAATCAAGCGCAGAAAGTGTTTGCGTTTGAGCGTACCGCAATGCTTGCGGGTTCTGCAACAGCTCGTTCCGTCTATCAAAGCTATTCACCTCCTCAAGGTTCCGGCTTCTTCTGTCCAATGCCGGGTTGCGCGGCTGATGGGGTTTTACCACCCGCTGGAACACCTTGCCCGATATACTCTTATTCTGACAATGCTTGGGGAACAGGCATTATTGATGGGGTGCAGATTTATAACATGAGTGTCAATTGGTCGGCTACACCAACCGCTACAATAACCTTAGCCAATAGTGTTCCCACGGCGGCATTTGATGCTTCTTACAACGCGAGCTGGAACGACTGTCCACAACCCGGAACTACTCAAATGCTCGATGGAATAGGTGGGGTTGTCATGTATCGAGTACAATGGAAAACATGGCCAACGTATAACTCGGTTGTTTTGAATTGGGCTGTCAAAATCAGCACAACTCAACGAAGCATCAAATGGTGTGAATTACGCCAAGATAAGACCACAGGAGTTTGGTCCTTGTTTCAGGAAGGTATCTACACACCTGATGCGGATACCCGTTGGATGGGCGCAATATGCATGGACAACAACGGAAGTATTGGTTTGAGCTACATAAAATCGAATTCTACTTCAATTTACCCGGGCTTGTACTATACAGGGCGAAGATCGTGCGATGCGCTTGGAACGCTGCCAATTACTGAAACTCTAATTGTAGCCGGCACTGGTTCTCAAACCGGAACCAATCGTGTAGGCGACTATTCACAGACAACCCTCGACCCATCTGATGGGACAACTTTTTGGAGCACCAGTGAGTATATGGGGGGAACTACCGGCAGCAGCGCTGCACGTACTCAAATTTTTTCTTATTCAAT
>JAURKF010000164.1 GCA_030831885.1 Flavobacteriales bacterium | reverse complement strand
GTCGTCAATGATGCGAAGGAGCATACGAGCAGAATCGTCCCATTCAATTTTCTGTTCTACGGCATCAAATCCTATGAATCCGTAAAGGAATTCAGATTCGCGCACGGGGATAACCAACAACGATTGGATGCCTTGTGGTTCGAGAATAGCTTTCTCGGCAGCCCAAGTTTCGGGCAGTTTTGACAAATCATCGATATAGACCTCTTTACCATCCAACAAGGTGTTCATCCACATCGGAAGCATATCGTATGGAATACCCTGCAGTTCTGATATCTGCGGTTCTATTCCCGCTTTGCACCACTCATTCGTATTGGAGCATGTTTTCTCGGTATAATCAAAGGAAAAAAAATAGGAACGATCTACCCCTGAAAAATCACCTATTCGCTGAAGTAACTCATCCAACCGCGTCGAGAAATTCTTCTCTTCGGATTGAATTATCAATGAAGTGCATTCAACAAGTAGAGCGTTGAAACCTTGCTTTTGTGAGGGGGTAGAAGATGAGTTCATGACAGTGGTAATTGCTAAACAATTCGCAGTTTGGGAATTCGAAAATACTTATAGGCGACTACAACGCCGTTGAAATATCATAATCTCGAGATCTCGTATCCTTATTTTTACTCCCAATTGAAATGCTGTAAGCCATGAGAACCAATCACGAAATAGATTATCGCATCTTCGGTGAAGAGATGCAATGTGTAGAAATAGAACTGGATCCGCAGGAAACAGTGGTCGCCGAATCGGGTGCGTTTATGTATATGGATGAAGGCGTGCAGATGGAGACCGTTTTTGGTGATGGCAGTCAGCAGCAAGGTGGCTTTTTTAGTAAGCTCATGGGGGCCGGAAAACGATTGCTTACCGGTGAAAGCTTGTTTATGACCACCTTCACTCACCAAGGAATGGGCAAGGCAAAAGTTGCTTTTGCGTCGCCCTATCCGGGTAAAATTATTGCGCTCGATTTACAGCAATTGAATGGTAAAATAGTTTGCCAAAAGGATTCGTTCTTATGCGCTGCCAAAGGGGTGTCCATTGGCATTGAGTTTCAAAGAAAACTGGGTACGGGATTGTTCGGGGGAGAAGGTTTTATCATGCAAAAAATTGAAGGTGATGGTATGGCTTTCTGCCATGCAGGGGGCCACATCATGAAGCGTGATTTGAGGCCCGGAGAAGTGCTGAAGATCGATACGGGGTGCGTAGTTGCCTACACCCAAACAATTGATTACGATATACAGTTTGTAGGAGGAGTGAAGAATACGCTCTTCGGGGGTGAAGGATTTTTCTTTGCTACTCTTCGGGGCCCCGGAACGGTATGGCTGCAAACATTGCCGATTTCACGCTTGGCTTCTCGTATTTCGTCTTACGCAACTCCCGGCGGACGAAAAGAAGAGGGAGGAATTCTTGGTGGTTTAGGCAACTTAATAGATGGCGACGGTTTGTAAAGCATGATTACAACAGTCGACATAACGACCTTTCTTCAAAAAGTAGAAAACGGGGTTCCCGTATTTGATGTTCGCAGCCCCAAAGAATACAGTGCGGGCCACATGCACGGAGCCATTAGTTTGCCTTTGCTCAACGATGACGAGCGCCATCAAGTAGGCATAACGTACAAGCAGGAAGGAAAAGACGCTGCGGTGAGTTTAGGATATAGATTGGTTGGACATAAGTTCATAGACTACATTCATGCAGCACGTGAGTCGGCAGTTGACGGCAAAGTATGTCTTCACTGTTGGCGCGGAGGAATTCGAAGCAATACCATGGCGTGGTTGATGGAATCTGTGGGGTTGAAGGTGTATGTGCTGGAAGGAGGTTATAAAGAGTTTCGTCAATGGTGTATCAAGCAATTTCAGCATCCATGGCCGCTGATAATCGTCTCCGGCAAAACGGGAGCCGGCAAGACTGAAGTGCTCAATGAATTGCGCAAGCAGAAGGAAGCGGTTATTGATCTTGAGTCGCTCGCCAATCATCGCGGATCCGCATTTGGTGCATTGGGTTTGTCGATGCAACCAACCCAGGAAGCTTTTGAAAATATGTTGGCAAGAGAGTTACGAAAGTGCGAAGGTGCCGTTAGAATATGGATAGAAAACGAAAGTCGGTTTATTGGTAAAGTGCGAATACCGGACATTTTTTTCAATCAAGCAATCGCTGCTCCTTTGGTTACCATTGATCGCGACCTGCATTCGCGGGCCCAACGGATTTTGCAAGAGTATGGGCAATTTGATGATCAGCTTCTTGCGGAAAAAACACGAAGCATTACCAAACGCATGGGTGGCGATAGAGTAAAGGCGAGCATCGAGGCTCTTGAAAGCGGTGATAAGATGGGTTGGGTATTGCCACTCCTTGACTACTATGATCGTAACTACGAGCATTCTATGCAAACGCGGCAAGGAAATCACGAGCGAGTTATCGCTGCAACAACAGAAAGTGCAGCAGAAATAGCTAAGGAGCTTTTACTATTTAAAGCACCCTAATCGCAGACTTATATGGAAGAAATTAAACTCACCCAGTATAGTAAGGGTTCAGGTTGTGGTTGTAAAATTTCACCTTCCGTTCTAAAAGATATTATTGAATGTAGCGAAGCGTTTCCGCCCGACAGCAGATTGTGGGTGGGAAGTGAAACAGCCGATGATGCCGCGGTCATGGAATGGAGCGGTGATGAAGGATTGATTGCAACCACCGACTTCTTTATGCCTATGGTGGACGATGCATATGCATTTGGAAAAATTGCAGCTGCTAATTCATTGAGCGATGTATATGCCATGGGCGGATCGCCCATGATGGCATTGGCCATATTAGGCTGGCCCATTGAGAAACTTCCGCCGGCTAGGGCTAGAGAAGTGCTGGAAGGTGCTCGATCAATATGCAGAATAGCAGGTATCCCCTTGGCCGGAGGCCATAGCATTGAGAGCGCTGAACCCATTTTCGGCTTAGCAGTGAATGGCAGAGTAACCCGAAAAAATTTGCTTCGCAATAATGGAGCGCGCGCGGGTGATGTGCTATACATGACCAAGCCTTTGGGAGTTGGCATCGTAACAGCAGCGATGAAACGAGGGCAACTGGTTGACTCAACCCATTTGGATGCGTGTATCAGCTACATGAGCACGTTGAATAAAATCGGGGAGTCATTGGCATCGGAGCTGGAGGTTCATGCCATGACCGATGTAACCGGTTTTGGTTTTGCCGGACATTTGCTCGAGATGTGCGAGGGCAGCAATCTTTCTGCGACAATCGATTTTTCCTCATTGCCCGTTTATCCATTTTTGGATTCCTATCTATCGGCACATATCTATCCGGATATGACCATGAAGAATTATTCCTACTATGCTTCGAAAATGGAACAGCTCAGTCTGCAACAAATACTGGTGATGTGTGATCCGCAAACCAGCGGAGGTCTTCTAATAGCGGTGCCCGAGCATGCATGTGCCGCGATGGAATCGCGTATGCGCGATTTCGGTTTGGGTCCATTTGCTCATAGAGTGGGTGTTATGGAGCCGATGAATGAAGTAAGTCCAATTCGAATTCGAGTGCAGTAATGAAGGCGGTTGATAACACACGTCCATAAAACCAACAATGAACTTGTTGTTTGATACCAGAATGACAGCCATGTATAATCCTAGAAACACAAAACTCGCCGCGGTGGGCGAGTTTTGCTAAGAAGTGCACCCACTTGGGATCGAACCAAGGACCCACTGATTATGAGTCAGTTGCTCTAACCGTCTGAGCTATGGGTGCAAAATTTCGGGTGCGAATATACACACGTATTAATGTGCTTCAAGCCAATTCGCGCCTGTATTCATATCAACCACCAACGGCACACGCATCGAAATGGCATTACTCATTTTGTCGGAAACCAATGCCTTCAATTCTTCGACTTCGCCTAGGTGCACATCAAATACAAGTTCATCATGCACTTGTAATATCATCCGCGATTTCATAGAGCGTTTATTGATTTCATGGTGCAAGTTGACCATGGCCATCTTGATGATGTCGGCCGCAGAACCCTGGATAGGAGCATTGATGGCATTGCGTTCGGCAAAACCGCGCACAACGGCATTGGCCGAGTTGATGTCGGCCAGGTATCTTCTCCGGCCCAAGATAGTTTCGATGTAGCCGTTCTTGCGCGCAAATTCGATGGTTTCATGCTGATAGCTCTTTAACTGAGCGAATTGAGAGAAGTATGCATCGATGATGGACTTTGCTTCTCCGCGCGGAATGCCGAGGTTCTGAGCTAATCCGAATGCACCTTGTCCGTATATGATTCCAAAGTTGACTGCTTTCGCTTTCGAACGCATATCCTTAGTTACTTCTTCCAGCGGCACGCCAAATACTTTGGCTGCTGTTGCTTTGTGAATGTCTTCACCATGTAGGAATGCCTCACACATCGTTGCGTCGTTGCTGAGCGATGCGATGATGCGAAGCTCTACTTGCGAGTAGTCGGCAGAAAGCAGGGTGTATTCTTCATTGCGCGGAATGAATGCCTTGCGAATTTCTTTTCCGCGCGGCGTGCGAATGGGAATATTTTGCAGGTTTGGATTGTTGGATGCAAGTCGGCCGGTGGCGGCGACTGTTTGTCCGTAGTTGGTGTGCACCCTGCCGGTATGCGCGTTGATGAGTTCGGGGAGGGCATCTACATAGGTTGATTTCAACTTCCGCAATTCGCGGTAATCAAGTATGCGCGCTATAATAGGATTGTCGTGCTCGTATTTGGAAAGCGTGCCTTCGTCTGTGCTGTACTGACCGGTTTTTGTTTTCTTCACCTGGTCGGTAATCTTCATTTTCTCGAATAAAACGACACCGAGTTGTTTGGGCGAGTCGATGTTAAACTTCTCTCCCGCCAGGGTGCAAATTTCTTCTTCCGCAGCAAGAATGTCGGCTTGCAGAATGTCGCTGTAATTGCGCAAAAATGCATTGTCAACATTCACACCTTCGAGTTCCATGTCCGCGAGCACGGTGATGAGTGGGATTTCCACTTCATCAAAAACAGACCTGATTTTTCCGACGTTGAGTTCTGGCTCGAAGGTGTTTTTTAGTTGAAGGGTAATATCTGCATCTTCAGCAGCATAGTCCTTAATTGCCTCGGGCGAAAGGTCGGCCATCGATCCTTGTGCTTTTCCTTTTTTACCGATGAGTGTTTCGATTGAAATGGGAGTGTATTGAAGGTAGTTTTCGCTGAGCTCATCCATGCCGTGCTTGCCATCGGGGTTCATGAGGTAGTGCGCAACCATGGTATCGAAAATGCGGTTCTTCACCTCGATGCCGTATTTGCGCAGCATCTTGTAATCGTACTTAAAGTTTTGCGCAATAAGCTCTTTCGATTCATCCAAAAAGATGGGGGCAAATCGATTCATCAATGCCATAGCTTGTTCTTTGTCGCCAGGCACCGGCACGTAGAACGCCTCGTGGGGATGAATGGAGAATGAAACGCCCACCAAAGACGCATTGATGGGCTCTATCTCGGTAGTTTCGGTATCAAAACAAAATGCGGTTACTCGCTTGAGTCGCTCCACCAACGCATGAATATCCTCATCTTCTTGCACCAGGTGGTAATGATGCGGTACATCCGCCAATGTTTTAAACGAACTTTTGGCAGCTGCTTTATCCTCGGCTTTCTCGTCTGTAAAGAACAACTCGCCTTGCACGGCATTCGGTGAAGGTGTGGTGTCGCCCACCATTCTCTTTAGCAATGCGCGAAACTCGAGTTCTTCAAAGACCTCTTGTATTTTGTCTTTATCGAATTCTCTTACGATCATTCGTTCTTCTTCCCATTCAACAGGCACGTCGAGAATGATGGTGGCCAGTTTCTTTGAGAGCAATGCTATGTCGGTGTTGTTCTCAACATTCTCTTTTTGTTTGCCCTTGAGTTTATCGGTGTTGGCCAGCAGGCCTTCGAGCGATCCAAACTCCTGCACGAGCTTGGTAGCTGTTTTTTCACCAATACCCGGAATTCCCGGAATGTTATCTACGGCATCGCCCATCATCCCCAGAATATCGATGACCTGCGACACGTTGCTGATGCCAAATTTTTCGCATACTTCCGGCACACCTAGAATATCGGCTTCATTGCCTCCGCGACCGGGTCTATAAATGAAGATGTTGTCGGAAACCAACTGGCCGTAGTCTTTGTCGCTGGTCATCATATACGTCATGAATCCTGCTTGCTCAGCTTTTTTCGCCAGTGTTCCTATCACATCATCCGCTTCGTATTTACTGATTTGATAAACTGGAATATTCATCGCCTCGATGATGCGCACGATGTAGGGGAACGCCAGTTTGATGTCCTCGGGGGTTTCCTCGCGATTGGCTTTGTATTCAGGAAATTCTTCTACGCGTATGGTTTCTTCGTGCGGATCGAAGACAACTGCCATGTGGCTTGGCTTTTCCTTTTTCAATATATCGAGCAGCACATTCGTGAAGCCAAACATAGCAGACGTGTTCAAGCCCTTCGAGTTGATGCGCGGATTTTTGATGAATGCGTAGTAGGCCCGAAAAATTAAGGCATACGCATCGAGCAGAAAGAGTTTTTTATCGGTGTCTTTGGTTAACATGAACGGAATTCGTTAGGCAGCGAATTTCGGTTACATGCAGCCAAAGTCTCGGGAAGGGCAGAAAAGTTTTGCTTGATGACAATTATCATTTAATTTGGACTTCCCTTTTTAAGGGAATTAACCAACCGTAAACCAATAATTACCGAAGACATGAAGCAGTTTTTACTGTCTACAATGTTCTGTGTTTTAGCCTCAATGGTAGGCGTGGCGCAGGCTCCCGTGAATGATGTATGTGCGAATGCCATTCTTATGACCGTCAATGGCGGTTACATCAGTTGCAACAATTCCAACACAGTAACCAATGCCGCAAACCCAAGTTGCGGCGGCAGTACGGGTATCAAAGACATTTGGTATAAATTCGTTTATACCGGTGGAACTGTTGTAATAGAAACACAATTGGGAACCAATACGGATACCCGTATTGCTTTGTATACAGCATGCGGCGGAACGCAGTTGGGGTGTAACGACGATTATGGTGGAACGTATCGTTCTTATTTGTCATTCACATGCGCCCAATTGACTGTTGGTAACACCTATTATATACAGGCGGGTGGATACAATGCGGCGGTGGGTACTTTCACATTACAAGTGAGTGCAACCGGTATTTTGGGTTGTACAGATCCTATGGCTACTAATTATACCGCTTGTGCTACGCAGAATAATGGTACATGCACCTATCCCGTGCTCACAGCGCAATTCAATTATGCTCCAACGGGCACTAACTGTTTGAACGTGCAATACACGAGCACGAGCTCAGGAAATATTACCGGATATAATTGGTCATTTCCCGGCGGTACACCATCCACATCGACTGCTCAAAACCCGGTAGTTACCTACCCAGCGGGGGGTACATACTCGGCAACGCTTACCATATCGGATGCGATAGGTTCGAACACAGCAACCAATAATAATGTGCTAGTAACTACCGGCGATATAGTTACAGTGGACATTACTCCCGACGCAAACCCAACCCAAACCACATGGAAGATATTTGACAACAATAACGTAGTCGTTACACAAGGAACGAGCAATGATGCAACATTCTGCATTAACAGCACATGTCACCGATTTGAAATTTATGATTCTGCCGGTAATGGTTTGACGGGCACAGGAAACTACAAAGTTTACCTCAATGGTGTGTTGGTTGCACAGGGTGCTCAGTTTGCATCTCGCGATATTCGCTACATCAATTGCCCTGAAGGAACTAGTTGTAATGATCCTCTCGATGCTGTGTTGGGTTTGAATGAAGTTCCATTCGACAATTCATGGTACGTCTTCACCCCGGCCCAAACCGGACAGTATCAAATCTCCACATGTGGTTATGCCGCTTGTGACACGCGCATCTGGGTGTATGACTACTGCATGATGGCGAATTTTGATAATACAGTTGAAGCAACACTAACCTACAATGATGACTTTTGTGGTGTTCAGGCTCAGGCCAATGCATTTCTCAACGGCGGCACTACCTATTATGTGCGTGTAGGCAGCACAGGCGCTTGCGCAGGTAGCAGTTACGACGTCAATTTTGAATATTTGGGGCCGATTACAGGGTGCATGGACATTAACGCATGCAACTATCAGCCACTTGCTAGTGTTGCCGGTACATGTTATTACAACGGCGACCCGAATTGCACCGGCCTGGGACCAGACCTTGCAGTGAACCAGTCGCAGATGTTTAACTCCCTAACTTCAACTACCATAACCAATACAGATGCATGTCTCGTGAATGAAGGTTGTTTGCAAAGCAATGTCGGTACTCGTCAAATTTTGCGCTTCACCACCTACATAGCCAATATTGGTAATCAGGATTACTATATCGGTGCACCATCCGCTTCCAATTCGCAATTCACCTTCGATCCTTGTCATAACCACTATCACTACGCCGGTTACGCAGAGTATCTGTTGTTTGATGCGAACGGCAACCTGATGCCCAACATTGGATTTAAGAATGGATTTTGTGTTTTGGACTTGACTTGCCCTACGGGAATTACCGCCCAATTTAGCTGCGGCAATATGGGTATTACTGCAGGTTGCGCCGATTACTACAGCTCAAGTCTGACATGTCAATGGATTGATGTTACCAATGTACCCGCTGGAACATATTATTTGGTTATTCGAACAAATTGGGATCAGAGTCCTGACCAGAATGGTCGATATGAATTGCGTTACGATAACAACTACGCTCAAGTGTGTATTTCGTTTGGTCGCGATGCCAACAATAACATTATCAACTTCACCAAGAACATTGCTACATGTCCGGCCGTTGAAGACTGTTTGGGTATCCCATTCGGTGACGCGCAAACAGACTGTGCAGGTAACTGCCCG
>JAURKF010000163.1 GCA_030831885.1 Flavobacteriales bacterium | reverse complement strand
GTCGAATGGAGTCCGAGTCATTTGTTAGTCTGTGTCGAACTGCACGAGGACGGAAACTTCTTATGGATGATGCCTTAAGCGTTGAAGATCTTTTGGAACAACTTGTAGGAAGCAGGAAGCAGTATGCTCAGTATTTATTTGATCAGCAATTTGCTCATCAGGGTTGGTCAGGTATGGTCGCTACTATTGAGCTTCAGCCTTCAACATTGCTTGATTCACGCAAGATTGAGCTCAAGGATCTTGTGTTGCTTGAATTGGTTCTCGAAATTGATGCACTTGAGTATATGCTCGGTAGCGAATGGGAACCGTTGAGTGTAAATCTCATGCGAAGCGTACCTGATCTTTTCCAAGAAGTCCCTGCCTCGGAGTTGGAAGAGGTGTTGTTCTTATGGCATCAGGCCTATGAATGGACTTATTATGATATGGTGTTGGGTGGTATAATTACTCCTAATCCTCACCATAGAGAGCAAAATAATCACTCCTTTCAAGCGGTTTTTTGTATTGACGATCGGGAGTGTTCCCTCAGACGTTACCTCGAAAATGAAGATCCGAATTGTTACACCTATGGTTCACCGGGTTTTTTTGGCGTAGAATTCTACTTTCAACCAGTCGATGGGAAGTTCACAACCAAACTCTGTCCTGCTCCTGTCCATCCCGAATTCCTCATCAAAGAGGTTTCTACTGATCACGTTCGAAAGCGAAACATACATCTTGATAAGGGTGCTCACTCACTGCATGGCGGTTGGTTAATCAGTCAAACGCTGGGTTTTTGGTCTGCTTTCAAGCTGGCGTTAAATGTTTTTAACCCAAAATTTCAACCGGGTGCGGCTTCTTCGTTTAGCCATATGAGTAAAAGGGCTCAACTGCAAATTGAACGCAAGTCGGATGACAAAATTGACGGTCTGTATGCAGGGTTTTCTGTTCCTGAAATGGCTGCACGTGTAGAGCAGACCTTGCGTAGCATTGGTCTTGTTAAGGATTTCGCACCGCTTGTCTACATTGTTGGTCATGGCGCAAGCAGCACCAACAACCCGCATTATGCGGCTTACGATTGCGGAGCTTGCTCAGGCAGAGCAGGTTCTGTGAATGCAAGAGTGTTTTGCGCAATGGCCAATCAGAAGGAGGTTCGAAAAGTACTTGCCGAAAGAGGCATTTATATTTCTGAAAGTACCCAATTTGTTGGAGCACTTCACGATACCACGCGCGATGAAATTGAATTTTTTGATGAAGAATCGCTGAGAGATTCAAACATATCCATTCACCAAAATACTGTTAGGGCTTTCGAAAATGCGCTCTCGAAAAATGCACGAGAACGCTCCAGAAGATTTATAAATGTTGATTCGGACGATAGTTTAAAGGATGTGCATGAAAAAGTAAAGATGCGCGCCATAACATTGTTTGAACCACGCCCTGAGTTGAACCATGCTACCAACGCAATGTGTGTTGTGGGTCGTCGTGATCTTACATCACACTTGTTTTTGGATCGAAGGGCGTTTATGAATTCTTTCGATTACCGAGTGGATCCGAGCGGAGATTATCTCTTTCCGATTCTTCGGGCCGTAGCTCCGGTTTGCGGTGGAATTAACCTTGAATATTTCTTCTCGCGAGTGGATAATCAAAAATTGGGGGCTGGATCGAAACTACCTCATAATGTGATGGGGTTGTTTGCTGTGGCAAATGGAATTGATGGCGATTTACGTCCGGGACTTCCCAGTCAAATGATTGAAGTACATGAACCTGTGCGATTGCTGGTTGTGGTTGAGCATTTTGAAGAGGTGATACTGAATGTAATTCAACGCGATTCGGCGACCTATGAATGGTTTAAAAATGATTGGGTAATGTTGGTTGCAGTATCTCCCGAAACAAAATCAATTTCCATTTTCAAGAATGGTAATTTCCATTCCTTCGCTCCAAGCTATTCCCCACCGGAGATCAAGAATATTGATAGCTACATTCTCAGTCACTCTGAAAACATTCCGGTAGTAAAAATTGCATGATTATGCCACAACACTTCTTATCTGCATTTATTCTGGTTCCTCTCGTTGGTTTTCTGCTATCGCTTATAATACCGAAGCGAAACGAGAATGCTATTGCCTGGACCGTATTCTACACGGTGCTAATCAATTTTGTAGGCATTGTTGCATATAATGTCTTCTGGATTAGCAATGGTTCGGTGGTAGTTGACGAACGGGATTTGTTATTGTATGGTTCGGATCATTATGAGTTTTTTGTAGACTTCTATTGGGATAAAATATCCATGGTGTTTTTTTCGGTGGGATCGTTTTTGGTTCTGTTGGTCGCCCGATACAGTCAATATTATATGCACCGTGAATCGGGATATAAACGATTCTTCAATACACTGCTATTTTTCTATTTGGGATATACCATCACCGTACTTTCCGGGAATATCGAAACACTCTTCATTGGATGGGAGTTTTTGGGTGTAAGTTCTTTCCTTCTTATCGCATTTTATCGTGATCGTTATTTGCCGATTAAGAATGCAGTAAAGGTGTTTTCTATTTATCGTGTAGGCGATGTAGGAGTTATCCTGGCCATGTGGCTCAGTCACCATTTGTGGAATGAAAATGTAACGTT
>JAURKF010000162.1 GCA_030831885.1 Flavobacteriales bacterium | reverse complement strand
CGGGGATGGGTGCACTCACAACCTATTTGCTGCAGCGGAAAGAGTTTGAAACACATGTTGTAGAAATCGACCGCGAAAGCGTGGATTACCTCAATATCCATTTTGGAGAATTGCGAGGACGCATTCATGAGCAGGATTTTTTGCGAATGCCAATTGAAAAAATGTTCAGCGAGCCATTGGCGGTAGTGGGTAATTTCCCTTACAACATTTCATCTCAAATTGTTTTCAAAGTACTCGACCATATGGATCAGGTTCCGGAGCTCGTAGGGATGTTTCAGCGCGAAGTGGCGCAGCGATTTGCCAGTGGACCAGGCAATAAAGACTACGGTATCATCTCCGTTTTGGCGCAAGCCTACTACGACATCGAATATTTGTTTACCGTGAATGAAGACGAGTTCATACCACCTCCCAAAGTGAAAAGTGGCGTGATCCGCATGCGGCGCAAATTCGGAGTAGCATTAGGGTGCGATGCAAAAATGTTTAAGATGATTGTGAAAACAGCATTCAATCAGCGGAGGAAAACACTGCGCAATTCGCTGAAGAGCGTTCTTCAAGGAAAAGTAGATACAAGTTCTACACTTTGGGATAAAAGACCCGAGCAATTAGGCGTTCAGGAGTTTGTTGAGCTTACCAATTCTATTCAGAAAAGCCTGGCAGACAGCTGAAGTACCTGTTTTTTCGGAATGCAGAAGCCCGAACGATTCAGCTGATTAAATTTACAGTCCCTAAAATTTCTGCGTCCCATTGATTAGCCGCGCCACCATCGATCAGATTTACCAAGCCGCCATTATAGAAGATGTAATTGGCGAGTTTGTGCATTTGAAGCGCAGCGGTTCCGCATACAAAGGACTATCACCCTTTGCCAACGAAAAGACACCATCCTTTTTCGTGGTTCCAGCTAAAGGAATCTATAAAGATTTCTCTTCGGGAAAAGGAGGCAACGTGGTGGACTTTCTCATGCAGCATGAGAAGCTGAGTTATCCGGAAGCGTTGCGCTGGCTGGCGGCCAAGTATCAAATCGCCATCGAAGAAGATGAGCAAAGCGAAGAGCAGCTTCAGGAAAAAAGCGAACGCGAGCAACTGAGTGTTGTTACCGAATTTGCTGCTCGCTATTTCCAAGAGCAATTGCATGAAGGGGAAGAAGGAAGAGCAATAGGCCTCTCCTATTTTCAGGAGCGTGGGTTTCGTGATGACATCATTCGCAAATTTCAACTAGGCTATTGTCCCGATAAATGGGATGCCATGACGCAAGCCGCCCTCGAGCAAAAGTATCAAATCGAGTACCTGGTAAAGGCCGGCCTGACGCGCGAGCGCGATGGAAAGATATACGACTTCTTCCGCGGTCGCGTGATGTTTCCCATACACAACATCAGCGGAAAAGTAATTGCATTCGGCGGAAGAACACTGAAAGCAGAGAAAGACATTGCCAAGTACTTCAACTCGCCCGAGAGTGAATTGTATGTGAAGAGCAATGTGCTGTATGGCCTGCACTTGGCCAAGAACGGCATCGTGAAGCACGATATGTGCTATCTCGTGGAAGGCTATACCGATGTGGTGAGTATGCACCAAGCGGGAGTCGAGAATGTAGTGGCGAGCAGTGGCACATCGCTGACCGAAGGACAGATTCGACTTATTCGTCGCTACACACCGAACATCACGATACTGTATGATGGCGACAGTGCCGGTATCAAAGCCTCTTTCCGCGGAATCGACATGATTCTGAAGGAAGGTATGAATGTGCGCGTGCTCTTGTTTCCGGATGGTGATGATCCCGACAGCTTTGCGCGCAAACACAGTTCGGAAGAAATTCAGGAATTCATTTCATCGAATGCACGCGATTTTATCTCGTTCAAAACATCACTGCTGTTGGAAGACGCAGGGAACGATCCTGTAAAACGCGCTGCACTCATTCGCGGGATCGTAGAGAGTATTGCCCTCATCCCCGACGGCATTTCCCGCAACGTGTATGTACAGGAGTGCAGTCGCTTGCTCAACATGAATGAGCAGGTGTTATTGCAAGAGCTCAACAAGGTTATTCTTTCCAACTTCAAGAAAGCAAAAAAAGATGACGCTCCTTTTGAAGTGCCAATCTTGGATGAAGTTCCAGCCGATGGCATACCAGAAGGAACTGTAGAAGAATTTTCTATTCATCATCAGGAAAAAGATCTCATTCGCATTTTACTACATTACGGCGAACAACCTATTGAAATTCACATCAAGAATGAGGACGGTCACGATGAGCTCCACCAGGTCTCAGTAGCTGAATACATCATCAGCAATCTTGAATCGGATGACATTGTGCTAGAATCGTCTGTTTACGACAACATATACAAGGAGTATGTAGAGCTGATAGGAAAAGAGCAATTCCCGCAGCCAACCAATTTCACGCAACACTCGGATCAATCTATTTCAGGAGAATCATCAGCTATACTGATTAGCCCTTATAGCCTCAGTGCCAATTGGCAACGACACTTTATCTATCCTGAAACAGAGGATATGCAACTCCGTAAGGCGGCGAAAGATTGTGTTTTTCGTTTGAAGTTAAAACGCATTCAACGCATCATCATCGATCTTCAAAAAGAAATGGAAGGATGCATTCAGGACGAAGAAAAATATGATTCACTGCTGAAGGAAAAAATAATGCTCGATCGGGCGCGTGCAGAAATTTCGAAATATTTCGGAACGGTCATTTCACAATAAAAAAACGGAGGTGAACGCCGTTGCGCGCACCCCCGCTTCATCAACCTAACCAACCCATACTATTTACCAATAAACCAATTCCGAACCTGAGGACCTTGCTCTGTTTGAATGACCAGCACATAGAATCCTTTTGATAGATTATTCAACGCATCACACTCTGCACTCGAAGTGCTTTGTTGGTGCGCGAATATTTTCCGACCGCTCAAATCGAATACCTCTATTCCCGATCTCGGTGGTAAAGAACTTACTACTCGAATCGGAAATGTTTCACGGCCCGTTGCAATATTCTGCTCGCTTATATGCAAATCAGACTTATCGACCGAATTGCACCTTGTCGGCTCAGATGGCATCTTATCGGATAACTGTATGCTGCATCCCGTGGCGTTTTCATAACCACCACAGGGTAGCTGCACCTCCGTGGTGAGATGAATCAAGGCATCCTGAGGGAACAACAAATCAGCTGCATTAGAAATTAATCCGTTTGAATATCCCCAAAAATTTCCACCGGCAGCCCATTCAAGTTCACACGAAACCGGATCACAAAGTGTATCTATAGTTCCTTGTATGATAGTATGTTCGCAGCCTGAGAAATCATTGAATCCATTCTCCAAAAAAAGTCCTTGCGCATTCTCGAGCGTTACACAATCACTGATGTTGTAGAATGCATTTTTTCCTCCCGACCAATCGGTACTCATATCGAGTGTTGCATCCATAGCTACAATGCCTCCGCAACTTTCAAATTGATTGCACTCGAGTGAAAGTGTATGACCGTGCTTTTTGATTGTTTCTTCCTGGATGTCTGAGAATAAACAACGCCGAACATATAGTTGCCTATGACTCCAGTCGCGGATGTAAGAACCATTTGAAAAAACGCAGTCATTGTAGGATGAGGCAATTTCAAGCTCATTGCTTACTGCCTCCGCTTGAATAAAGTGAGTGGTATTGAAAGCAAACATGCCACCTGTCGCCTCATAGCCAGAATTAGGGCCGGCGAATTTCGAATCCGACACAAGACTTTTGGTGTATTGCGCATGCAGCTGCACATGCTCAAAATGACATTCGGTGAACGTGCATGGACTCGACCAAATCCATAACTCACTACCTTCTGCTTCCCATTGATCACTCGCATAAAACCAAACTTGTCCGGCTTCCAATTGAGCATCGGTGTAGATCGCACCATTGTCAGTCAAATCGACTCGGCCATTGCTGAGTTTAATTGTTCCGAGCATCCAGTTGGCATTTTGCAGATGAGCACCATGTTGAATTCGCAGTATCTCATCATCACCGCCGGTTCCTTGCAAATGAAGCTTTGAATTTTCTTCCATGTGCAACATATTCTCCGTTCCTGACAACACTTCCATGTAACCTGTTTCTCCGAAATTGAGACTATTCGAAACAGTGGTATTTGCCGCAATTGAGAGTTGACCGCCATCAAACAACCACCGTGCATCATGACCATTAAGAGCTATACTATGCTCGTAGTTTTGATTTTCAACTCCATGAAAAAAACACCTTCCGCCGGCGCGAATAATGAGATTACCGCTCACGCATTCAATGACACCTCCGGGCAAAACTTCGAGAGTCCCGCCCTCCTCAATAACCACAGAACTTCCGGGATGAATTACCAACTTTCCATTTGATCCGAGAATCAATCGACTATCGCGCTTAATAGACATTTGACCCGTGCGATATTCTTCGACGGCATCTCCTACATGCAATTCGCCCGTTGCATCCACTCGAACGGTAATGGGAGTACAATCGAGTGTTGTTGTTTCGAAATGATAATCCTGGCTGAGATAATCACCTGCTTCATTGAAATGTGTATTCATCATGGCATTCACATGCAGACGACCACCGTTGTGTACATGAATGCTTCGGAGATAAGGAAATTCGGGTCGTCCATAATTAAAGACACCGCCATTCGGATTACTAGAAGTTAGCGCAGTATCCAGCAAAGCATGCTCAGGAGAAAGAACCTCTTCCAACACTACCGCTAGATTCGCATCCGTAAGCTCTGTATGATTCTCGTTGTGATCCTGAGCAAACCATACACGATCAAAATAATTTTCATCGGGATGTGCCCATAGATAATCCTGCACATTCAAGTAGGGATCATCGTTTACAATACCAACAGCGCTGGTTGTTAGAACAAATGCATGACTTGAATTATAATCGTCAGGATTAACATCTGTGCAGAGATTCATGCCACCATAGTTGGCTTCAATTTGACTGATTGCTTCATTAACCGAACTTGCGAATGTTTGAATAGTATTGCGCTTTCCTCCGGGAGCATAATCCCGGTTGGGCAAACCGTCTATGGTGTGAATGATTTCTTCATCCACATCAACTAAATCGATTGCGCCTAAAACCAACAATCCAAACCAGTAATACCACTCATCACCTATTGCATCCCAACCCAAAATTGGCGATCTAAAATGTGATACGACAGGATAACCGGGTATGCTATTCGAATTATACGGGTCGCCCGACTCAGGTAATAAAAGCATTTTGGAATGCGTCAAATCCGCTGTGCTGCATTCCCAATCCATTAGCTCATTCGAAGCATAATTCAATCCTTGACCATTCGACATTCCATTGGAAATAGCAATTGATCGGCATGCCTGCGGATAACCCATTTCGCGCAGTGGATTATACCAGTCATCGTAATCTTGTGTCGAATGAAACACCTGCGCGTCGAGCATTTGAATAGCCGCAGGCCTCAGCAGGTAGCGCTCACGGAACAGTTGCGCTTGTTCTTGCCCATGTTCTGCATTGAAACGAATGGCATATTGCAACGACAAGGGAATATGTGCACCTTCATGCGGAGCATCCATCGATATCCATAAGCGTGCGCAATGGTCCTCATCGTTCAACTCCATCGTTCGCAATGCATGACGCGTAATTACGCCTCCCATACTTGCACCCGCTAAAACAATAGATTCGTGACCTGATTTGTGTTCATTGCAAAGTCGAATTACCTGTTGCACCAATGCGGAATTATGCTGTAACCAAGTAGCACCATCATAAAAATCCACTAGTACAATGTCATAGCCTTCAGCTCGAATTTGCTGCAGCAGTTGAGGCATGAGATGTAGGTCATCATAGCCATAGATAATGTCATCGTTCACGTCGGGATCCTGAAATCCGCTTGTGAATTCGCACCATCCAAAGGTGCCGTGTCGAATCCATTCATGCAGCGGATGACCATCGCGGTCCAAACCGAAATCAATGCCCTCCACAAACACAAATGGTTTGTCGAACTGACCGTCTTCACTCATCAGTGTGTATGCTCTTCCCCGAATTAATTCATCATCAGCAGATGTTTCCACATCCCATGGATGCTCCGCGGAATGAGGCCATGGCGGGAGATCAGGAACCGGGAAAGAAGAGCTCGCGCAAACATCATATTCCTCGTTGTATTTCAATTCACACCGCGAATACTTCGCAGCATATCCATTGCGATACATTCTGCATCGAACCATGCGATTACGAGAACCCTCTGAATAATCAACTTCATACAGTTCGCCCGGCAAGAGCATTCGCCAACCCAACCCATCATCAAAATCAATGAACATAGAATCGGGACCTACTTCGTAGTTCGATATCCATGAGGTGTTGCTGAAATTGAATCGATACGTTCTGCCCGTAATATGCGGTGCATCTACCCAAAGTACCATTGCTTCATGCTGCGAGCAAGGAGATTGAGCGCAGCCGTCAGTATGGTAAAACTGTCCGTTTTCACGATAGATCCATCCATCCTGCAAGGCATTTGGCTCAAAATCGAGATACAACAAATCCATCAATGCCATGGAATAGCAGCCAGCGCCGTGCGCTACACTGTCTTTGTGCTCGCGAAATTCCGAGAAGTCGGCCAATGCGTGGGTGGAGTCCAAACTTGCGCGGCTCATAGACATGAACAGTGCAGCGCACTGCGAGGCTGTGAGTGAAAGGGTGTCAGAATATGGATTCGGCATTCGAATCGTGTTGTGCGACTGCGGGAAAAAGAAACCCGCATTTTGGATGGGAAGGTTCAAATGTGTGAATGGCTCGCGTAATTGTCCATTTATAGTTTGTGCAAATAGGCAAAGCGCGGCCAGTATGAGCTTGCGCTCATTCAAAAATGAATTGTACATGGAGTTTGTTTTTTTAAGTTATTCCGACTTGTTGATGCACTTAATAGAAGTATGTCATTTCGGCCGTTTCGCCCGGTGCAACGTTCACCTCCAGAATTTCTCCTGTGACGTAGTTGCCTGAAGTATCGAAACGTTTGATGCGAAGTGTTGAATTGACGCCACCAACCACACCAAGAACATCATAGTAGCCTCCCGGCACTAAACCTTCAGCGTCGTAACTGTCGTCGAAGTCGCTGAAAGCAATAACCTGGCATTGCGTATTCAGAGGAAGCGTATCAACCAAATTGATGCGCACCCACGCCTTTGGTCTCAACTCATAATAGTTATCTGAAAGAAAATCATCGCGAAGAGAATAGCCCGAGCCGCATACATCCCAATAGCGATCGCCTGCCTCGACACACACATCGGTAATTGCCCAGCTGCAATCCCACTCCACTTTTCCGTATTTATCGGTTGTCATATTGTAGGCCGCTTCCGGAACACTGCTCATTGTTTTGCTGACCAGATAGACTTGGGCACCTTCTACGGGTCGACCGGTTGCTTGCTCAACAACACTCAACACGTGCGCTTGCTCCTCACCACATGGCCATTTATCGCGACGACAGGCATGAATCGCTGCAACGCAAAACAGCAAAACCAAGATTGCTGCTATGCCGGGAAGGAAAATTCTACGTTTTTTCATAGGAATCTATTTTTAAAGTTTAGGTCGGACAGGGCTTGTTCGACGGGCCAAAGATTTCGGCATACAACGAAAGCGATTGATTCCCAAAGGGCATACCTATGCCAACTGCGATGGATCTTCAAATTCAAATTGTAATAACTACTTGCACCGCGACTGAAGGTGCAAAGGCATATTATTCCAATATCTTCCCAAAAGCCCTGAAAAGATTTGGCGTGAATACCTTGAACGAGGTATTTTTGCGTCCCTGAAAATTTATTTAGAAATAATCTAAATAGTTTTTAAACAATTGAACTGTTAAGGCTTACAGACGGTTATTAAAACAAAAAACGATGATCAAAGTAGCAGAAAGCGCCAAGCAACAAGTTGCACATTTGATGCAATCAGAAAATCATCCGGAAGGATCTTTTGTGCGTGTGGGTGTAGAAGGAGGCGGATGCAGCGGGCTGATGTACCAGCTAAAGTTTGACAACGAGATGAAGGACGGCGACCAGGTGTTTGAAGACAACGGCGTGAAAGTCGTGGTTGACCGCAAGAGCTTCCTATACCTTGTGGGAACAGAACTCGAGTACACAGGAGGACTCAACGGAAAAGGTTTTGTTTTCAAAAACCCCAATGCCAGCAGAACCTGCGGCTGCGGAGAAAGCTTTTCCATTTAAACCAACGCAACAACAGGATTATGGCTTACGAAGGAGATGAGTTGTTGGACAGTGTAACGTCGAAGGAATACGAATTCGGCTTTACTACCAATATTGAGTCGGACAAGGCGCCGGCCGGTTTGAACGAAGACATCATTCGACTGATTTCAAAAAAAAAAGAAGAGCCCGAGTGGCTGTTGAAATGGCGTTTGGAGTCATTCGCCATCTGGCAGAAAATGACGGAGCCTGAGTGGGCGCACGTGCATTACACAAAGCCCGATTTTCAGGCCATCTCTTACTATTCCGCGCCCAAGCAGAAGAAGCAATTGAACTCGCTCGATGAGTTGGATCCGGAGATGCGTAAAACCATGGACCGCTTGGGTATTTCACTCGAAGAACAAAAGCGTTTGAGCGGTGTGGCGGTTGATTTTGTGATGGACTCTGTTTCCGTTGCGACTTCTTTCAAAGAGAAACTTGCCGAGCTCGGCATCATCTTCTGCTCCATGAGCGAAGCCATCAAAGAACATCCCGAACTGGTGCGCAAGTACATCGGTTCGGTTGTGCCGCGCACCGATAATTTTTATGCTGCATTGAACTCCGCTGTATTCACCGACGGTTCGTTCTGCTACATCCCGAAAGGTGTTCGCTGCCCGATGGAACTTTCCACCTACTTCCGTATCAACGAAGGAGGAACGGGTCAGTTTGAACGCACCCTGGTAGTCGCCGACAGCGAGAGCTATGTGAGCTACCTAGAAGGATGCACAGCTCCACAGCGCGACGAGAATCAGCTGCACGCTGCAGTGGTAGAACTCGTTGCGATGGACAACGCCGAGATCAAATACAGCACGGTGCAGAATTGGTATCCGGGCGACAAAGAAGGAAAAGGCGGCGTGTTCAACTTCGTTACCAAGCGCGGCATGTGCGAAGGCGTGAATTCAAAAATCAGCTGGACACAGGTTGAAACAGGAAGCGCCGTGACGTGGAAGTATCCGTCGTGTGTGCTGAAAGGCGACAACAGCATCGGCGAGTTTTACTCTGTTGCTGTGACCAACAATTTTCAGCAAGCCGATACGGGAACGAAGATGATCCACCTCGGTCGCAACACGAAGAGTACGATCATCTCAAAAGGTATCAGCGCAGGACAAAGTCAAAACAGCTACCGCGGTTTGGTGCAGATTAATAAGAACGCAGCGAATGCGCGCAACTTCTCACAGTGTGATTCACTCTTGATGAGCGACCGTTGCGGTGCGCATACGTTCCCTTACATCGAAGTGAAGAACAACAGTGCGAAGGTGGAACACGAAGCAACGACCTCGAAGATTGGCGAAGACCAAATCTTCTATTGCCTGCAACGCGGCTTGGATGAAGAGCAAGCCATCAGCATGATTGTAAATGGATACGCGAAAGAAGTGCTGAACAAGCTGCCCATGGAGTTTGCCGTGGAAGCACAGAAGCTGTTGGCGATATCGCTGGAGGGGAGTGTGGGGTAGAGACGCACCGCAGTGAGTCCGAAGACAACAGAGAGACGCAAACGCGCACAATGCGACGAAAGCAATAGGGTGAGT
>JAURKF010000161.1 GCA_030831885.1 Flavobacteriales bacterium | reverse complement strand
GGTAGCGAAGTAAGACGTAAGTTTTTGGACAATGCCATGGCCCAACTATCCCGTGGCTATCTCGACAATCTGATTGCATACAACCATGCCCTGCTGCAGCGCAACACCGTATTGAAGACCTACGCGAAGCAAACCCATTTTCCTGACGAGTTTATAGAAATATGGGATGCGCAGTTGATTGAAAGGGCACGGTTGATACATGAGGCGCGTGCTGCATTTATACAGAAGTTTCAGCCGGTTTTTCGACGGGTATATGCAGAGATAGCAACACCAGGTGAAGACGTTTCACTGCAATATGATTCGGAACTAAATGATCAATCGATGGAGCAACTGCTTGCTGTGAATCGAAAGCGCGACCGATTACTGGAACGCACAAGTTCGGGCACGCATCGTGATGATCTTGATTTTATAATTGGTGGACAGCCATTGAAGAAGTTTGCCTCTCAAGGCCAGCAAAAAACCTATCTCTTCGCACTCAAGTTTGCTTTGTACTTGTTCATCCGCGAGTCAATTTCCGCCGGTCCTATTTTATTACTCGATGATTTTTTCGATAAGATAGATGAGCAGCGGGTCGCCAGGATTATGCAGTGGCTGGCTAAAAATGAGGTTGGACAGTTGTTTATCACAGATACTCACACCGACCGCGCAGCAGTTCTCTTGCGCGAGGCAGGACTGTCTGTTCGTGTTGTTCATGTTCAAAATGGAAAAATTGCGGACTAGAATGAATGTTTGAGAGCGATATTTGAAGCCATAATGAACCGCAAATACACCGATAACCCACTCAAGGATATCATCACGGATATTTTACGTCGCAATGGGTGGGAGCATCGTTATCTCGAAATGGAGGTGTTGCGTTGTTATCGGGAAGTGGTAGGTGAGGTAATTTGGAAGAAAACAAGGGAAAGCAGATTAAATGGTAAGACGCTAATCCTTAAAATGGATAGTGGCCCGCTAAAGCAGGAGTTATCCTATCAGAAGACAAAGTTGATGGATGGGATCAATGAATTGTTGGGCGGCAACGAAGTCGAAAAAATAGAAGTGTGGTAATTCGTTCGGGTGTTTAACCTACTCGATTGTAATTTCGAAATAATAATGTCCTTTATGAGGTTGGGGAATCTTTTACGAATGAACGCTAAACGGTATCTGTTGCTTTGCTCAGCAGTTGTATTATTCGTTTTCACTGCGGCTTATCAGAAGCGTAAACCGAAGGGGTATCATTCCGCTGCTGAAATGCAGGGGTATCGTCATTTAATCGGCGATTTACCAACGGGGTCCTCGGATATGTTCATGGGATCTGGGCGTTGCGCAGGTTGCCACGGAGTAGACCAGGACATTTCCAATCCGCCCCTTGCTCTAGTCAATAGCCAAGGTGTAAATGTTAGCCCGACCGAAAACTGGAGGGCAACTATGATGGCTAATTCAGCGAAGGACCCCATGTGGCGGGCGAAACTTGCGCATGAAACATTGGTCAATCCGGGTCATGCGGGAGAACTAACCAATAAGTGTACTTCATGCCATGCACCGTTGGGTCGTTTTGAAGCCGCTCATGATGGAGTGGAATATTTCACAACCGAAATGCTCGACGCTGATTCACTTGCGCGTGATGGAGTAAGTTGCATGGCCTGCCATTCACAACAAATTGAAACCACCGGATTCCACTTCTCGGGTGAATTACATTACAACCCGGATACAGTGTGGGGCCCTATTTTCAATATTCCAAAAAATGGGTTGCCGCTTCAAGATTTTATCATGGCTAACTTTGTGGGTGTGGATCCTGTGCCGCATGCAAAAGTATCCAAGTCGGAAGTGTGCGCGGGTTGTCATACGCTCGTTACGAATACTGCGGATTTGCAAGGCAACGCGACGGGTACAACTTTCATTGAACAGGCAACCTACCACGAATGGCTCAATAGCTCTTACAATACGCAAGATTTTAACTCTACGGAGTGTCAGGGATGTCACATGCCTAAAACAGATGAACCCATCATTATCGCATCAGGCTATGATTGGTTGCCTGGCCGCGAGCCCTATTCTCAGCATTGGCTGGTAGGGGGTAATAGTTTTATGCTCGAGTTGATGAAGAATAGAATTGATGAGCTCGGTATTACTGCCAATGAGGATCATTTCCAGACTGTCATTAATCGAACGCTGGATAACCTGCAAAATCATTCAGCCGAAATCACCCTTATTCCAGGAGTAATCGACAGCGACACCGCTCGGTTCACTGTAAGGGTGTCGAATAAGGCGGGTCACAAATTGCCTAGCGGTTATCCGGCGCGCCGTGCATTTATCGAACTTGTAATGACAGATGAAGATGGCAACGAAGTGTTTCATTCCGGTCGCATTAATCCCGATTATGAGGTGCAAGGGCAAGACCCCGCATGGGAGCCACACTATGAAGTGATTACAGATGACGCAAGTGAAGTTCAGATTTATGAAATGGTGATGGGAGATGTCATGGGCAACGTTACAACAGTGTTGGAGCGAGCTCACCACATGATTAAGGATAATCGTTTGGTGCCAACCGGTTTTTCTACTACGCATGCGGCTTATGATTCTACCATGGTGGTGGGCGCCGCAGCGAGCGATCCAAATTTCAATGCGATAAACGGTTTGGAAGGGTCAGGAACTGACGACGTGCAGTATCACATTCCATTGCAGGGTGTAAGCGGTAATGTAACTGTAACCGCACGTTTCTGGTATCAGTCGCTTCCACCCAAATGGAATGCTGAGATGTTTGCGATGGATCACCCACTCATCAATTCATTTGAAGAGATGTATTTGCAGGAAGGCCCCGACCCGGTTCAAATGGCGAGTCATACTCTGAATGCAACAATCACCGGAGTAAAGGAGCGAGCCCGATTGTTTACAATATCCCCCAATCCAACTTCGAACGGAATTGTGCAAGTGAATGCTTTTAATGATGTGATTCAGCAGATTCAGATTTACTCGCTCGATGGGAAGTTGGTAGATACTATACGTCCTGCTACTACGCAGGCTCAAGTGCGATTGCCTCTTATTTTGGGGACCTATTTAATTGATGTAAAGACAGCGCGCGGTAGGAAAGTAGAGCGGGTTGTTAGAAGATAATGCTCACGGAAGGAAGACAAAAAAGCCGCGTATAAACACGCGGCTTTTTTTATTTCGGGGGAGTAGAACTATCGGTATAATACCTCTTTTGCAGTGCGCACAACATCGGCAACTTGTGGCAACGCTGCGTCGATGAGTGAAGTGGCAAATGCAAATGGGGTGTCGCTTTGTGTAAGTCGACGCACCGGAGCATCAAGATAATCGAAAGCATGTCGCTGCACGCGGTAGGCAATCTCGGTTGAAATGCTCGCAACAGGCCATGACTCTTCGAGTATGATGAGACGGTTGGTTTTCTTAACCGATTGCACAATGGTATCAATATCGAGCGGACGAATCGTACGCAAATCGATTACTTCCATGCTAATACCTTCCTTCTCGAGCTCGGCTGCCGCAGCCAGAGCGGTTTTCATGATTTTCCCAAATGAAACCAATGTAACATCCGTTCCTTCTCTTTTCACGTCAGCCACACCAATGGGAAGAATATATTCTCCATCAGGAACAAGTCCTTTGTCGCCATACATTTTCTCACTTTCAAAGAACACTACAGGGTCATTATCTCGAATGGCAGCCTTCAAAAGTCCTTTTGCATCATACGGATTGGATGGTGTGATTACCTTTAAACCTGGAACGTGAGCATACATCGATTCGAAACTTTGAGAGTGCGTAGCAGCCAACTGTCCGGCCTGGCCGTTGGGACCACGAAATACAATAGGCACATTGTACTGACCGCCGCTCATCTGTAGCATTTTGGCTGCTGAGTTGATTATCTGATCAGCGGCCAGAATTGCGAAGTTCCAAGTCATGAACTCTACTATTGGACGCAATCCATTCATGGCTGCACCTACAGCTATTCCCGAAAAGCCCAGCTCCGCAATGGGTGTGTCGATAACCCGCTTAGCACCAAACTCGTCCAACATTCCTTTCGATGCTTTGTAAGCTCCGTTATATTCGGCGACCTCCTCACCTAAAAGGAAAACGGATTGGTCACGACGCATTTCTTCCGACATTGCCTCGCAGATAGCTTCTCTAAATTGAATCTCTCTCATGATTTTTCGAATAGGGCGTAAAAATAGCAGGATTTTGTTCCAACAAAAGGCTCCTTCCGGTCGTAATTTCGAATTCCTCAGTGTCGTTCGATAGACGTATGTAAGTGAACTGAATTTTGAGGAAATGAATAATCCCGAGAGTGAAAGAATCAATTCCAGATATAATACAACTGCTTAGGAAGGCTGGAAACCTGATAATGGAAGTGTATGCGTTGGAGCAGCATTGCTTGGAAATGGAGTGGAAGGCGGATTTATCACCTGTCACATTAGCTGATCGATATTCAAATGAATATATCATAAATCAGTTGGCCATGTTGGATTCAAGCATCCCCATCATTTCGGAGGAGTCGGTTCAATTGCCGTTCGCAATTCGGAAGGAATGGACGCGCTACTGGTGTCTAGATCCGCTCGATGGCACAAAAGAGTTTATCAAGCGAAGTGATCAGTTCACGATTAACTTGGCTTTGATGGAGCATTCGTTACCATCAATAGGCTTCATACACCTTCCCGTGCTTGGTCATACGTATTGGGCAATGAAAGGTCACGGCGCTTTTTTGGACGATGGGGTATCAACCAATCGTATTTGGGCGAATAACAAATTGCAGGATTGGATTTCGATTGGAAGCAATTCTCATGTAAATCCTCATGAGTCAGAAGTATTGCGACAATTCCCTATTACCGAATTTATGAGGGTAGGAAGCGCGTTGAAATTTTGTCGGATAGCCTCAGGCGAGGCAGACATATATTACCGAAAAGGCCCAACCATGGAGTGGGATACGGCAGCCGGACATGTATTGGTGGAAGAGGCCGGAGCTGTTTTTAAATACCTATCTGAAACGAAAACCCATTACAACAAAGAGAGTTTATTAAATCCATCTTTTCTAGCCCACATTCAATCATAGGGCTGCACTAAAGCGATTATTCGTTGTAAACGCGTTCACTTACGAGGGTGGCATTTTCATCCCACATCTTCCAAGTGTCGATTTTCTTGCCCATGCTATAGACCATATGATAACGCTTTACTCCACTTTCGTCCCACACGGTCCATATTCCATCTTTTTTGCCGTCCTTATAAAACGCTTCACCTAGCTTATTGCCATTCGGTGCGAACTGGGTCCATTGTCCATCCTTTTTACCCATGATGTAATAACCGGCTTCTTCTATATGTCCTGAACTATGGTAATAACTCACGGCTCCGTGCATGAGACCATCTACGACATGAATACTTTGCTTTTGCTGTGAACCATCAGCCGAGGCTTCGATTGTGGCTTCACCTGTGAAAGTTGATCCGTCAGCGGTCTTGTAAAGACCATCAATTAGACGCACGTCGGATTGCGCGATGGTTGAATGAATCAGGCCCAATAAGAGGGCGAAGGAAAGGAATAACTTCTTCATATGCTTCGGATTTTCAGAATGAAGTTTACATCCTGATTACGCTAATTTAACGTTAACCTAACATGAAAAGTTCAGATACCAATGTTAAAAATTTTGGATTTCCTTATTTCTCGCTAAGTTGAATGGAACTTTTACCCACCAATTGTGAAGTTGCAATTGAAAATGATTGGAACGATACCAGCGAAATGGTTATAATTTCCTGTTGATTCTCATCAACTTGAATTTCAAAGAAGCCATTCGAATCGGTTAGAGTTGCTTGGGTTGAGCCGTTGAGCATTACGCGTGCTCCTGTTAATGGTTCGCCACTGCCTGCATCTATTACTTGAACTTTGGCAGTATTCAAGGATGTTTTCACAGGAGTGTGGGCAAATAGACTCCATGCGCTGACGAGAAGGATGCACGATATGAGGAGCCTTTTGAAATTCACGCTGCAAAGAACTTTTTGCAATATGAACTATGTGTTAACAGAGATTTATCTTGTTATGATGCGTCATCGAAATGCTGAATAAACTCTTTGAACAGGAATTCGAATTTTTGAATATTCTCTGAATCAATTCGATAATCTGCCTTGGATCCGAAAATGCGGCCCTTCAACAATCCGGCTCGCTTTAATTCACGCAGATGCTGCATTACGGTGGCTTGTGATAGTTTAGGTACCTGAATTATTTCACCCTGCACCACAAAGCCTCGGCGCGCAAGTTCAACAAGCACGGCTATTCGTGCCGGATGCCCGAGGGCCCGCGTGAAATGTGCAAGATTTTGTTCAAGCTCAGAATATGCCTGCTTTTCTTCCAAGATCAATTCAAATGAAGACCTCAAAAGTGTTGCCTTGGTATTTTGATTAGGTCAATCTGGCGTTACTCTTTTGTAAATATTCTTCAGCCGTTTAATAATGCAATACCCTCTTAATGCAAGAGTCGAGGTATTTATTGGCAAGATAGTTTTTCTCCAATTCCGCGTTAAAAGGAATAGGTGTATCCAAACTTGCGCAGCGCACAACCGGTGCATCAAGTTTTTCAAAGCATTCTTCGCCAATGCGAGCCGCGATTTCGCCCCCAATTCCGCCAGTAAGGGAATCCTCGTGCAGAACTAAAACGCGTCCGGTTTTCTTTACCGAAGTGAATACAGTTTCCATATCCAGCGGCAGAAGGGTGCGAAGGTCAATCAGGTCAGCGCTTATTTCCGGGTGCTGTTTTAAATAATCAATTGCCCAATGCACACCCAATCCGTATGTAACGATAGTCAGTTGGGTGCCATGCTGCACTAGTTGTGCTTTTCCGAATGGTACCGTATAGAATTCGTTTGGTACTTGCCCGGATATACTTCTGTAAAGGCCTTTATGTTCAAAGAAAATGATCGGATTTGGATCCTCAAAAGCCTGACAAAGGAGACCTTTGGCATCATAAGGGAATGCCGGATAAACTACTTTAAGGCCTGGAGTGTGGGCAAACCATGCCTCATTACTTTGGCTATGAAACGGACCTGCTGCCATGCCCGCACCTGTGGGCATTCGCACTACAACGTCTGCGTGTTCCTGCCAACGGTAGTGAAGTTTCGCCAGGTTGTTTACGATTTGGTTAAAGCCACAGGTTACGAAATCGGCAAACTGCATTTCAACCATTGCTTTCCATCCGCTGATGCTCAAGCCGAGTCCGGTGCCTACAATGGCCGACTCGCACAACGGGGTATTACGAACACGTTCTTTCCCAAATTCACTTACAAATCCTTCGGTCACTTTGAACACGCCTCCGTAATCGGCAATATCCTGGCCCATTAGAACTAGCTTTTCATGGCGCTGCATGCTAACGCGCAGGGCGTCGGTTATGGCATCAATATATCTCTTCTCGCTTGAAGCAGATGTTTGTGGTGTTATTTCACTATTGACAAATGGCGCATATACGTCATTGCTTTCGTGCTCGGTGTTAGGCTCAATGTCAGGTTCGGCATAGGCAATTTTTAACGCATCGCTAATTTGCTGCTTAATTTCAGAGCGTATTTGTGCCTCTATTTCTTCATTAAGAATGCCCTTCTCGAATAGCCAAGCTTCGTAGTTATCTACAGGGTCTTTTTTCTCCCATTCCTCAATGAGTCCTTGTGGGTAATATTTCGTGCCACTGGCTTCTTCATGACCTCGCAAACGAAAAGTCATGAATTCCATTAGTATTGGACGTGGCCTATTTCGGATACTTTCGGCAGCTTTTCGAACAGCATTGAATACTTCAATTATGTTGTTGCCATCGACCTGAATCGCATCTTCTGCGGGCATGCCATAACCGATAGTTTTATCGATAAATTGTTTGCAACGAAATTGCTCTCTGCTAGGGGTCGATAGTCCCCATGCGTTGTTTTCGATTGCTATGATTACAGGTAAATCCCAAACTGTAGCCACATTCAGCGCCTCGTGAAAATCGCCTTCGCTAGCTCCTCCATCACCGCAAAATACGATAGTGGCTTTTGCCTGTTTGCCAAGCTTATTGGCCAGCGCAATTCCATCAGCGATGCCTAATTGTGGACCAAGGTGAGAAATCATTCCGACAACCTTGTGTCGTTGCGTACCGAAGTGAAATGATCGATCACGCCCTTTGGTGAATCCGCGTTCTTTTCCCTGGAACTGCATGAAGAGTTGGTCGAGTGGTAAGTCGCGTCCTGTAAAAATTCCCAGATTGCGATGCATTGGTAAGATGTATTCGTCTTTAGCCATTGCCAATGCTACGCCAACGGAAATGGCCTCTTGACCAAAGCTGCTAAACCATTTGGAAATTTTACCGAGCCTCAATTGGCTTAGCATTTTTTCTTCGATTAGCCTGGGCAGCAGGATGGCTCTGTATAGGCGCAGTAGCTCATCGTCAGTTAGTCCATGTTTCGAGTTGAATTCTATAGCTGGCTTGCGCAGTGTTGGCATATCAAGATTTTGGGCGTGAAATTAGTTTATTTTTTATGTAGGTTGTGATTCATAATGAATTCACCGGGCATATGAATTATTATATTTTTATTCAATTCGAATGAAATATATGTGGTTCAAATCAGCATTAAATATTGAGATTATGACAAAAGTTGTCATTTTTTAAGGTGATAATTTAAATACATGCTTACATTTGTCCTCCCCAATTAAAATAAATAATGGCAAAAGC
>JAURKF010000019.1 GCA_030831885.1 Flavobacteriales bacterium | reverse complement strand
TATTTCGAAATTAGAATAGGCGTAAACACAGGCCCGGTAGTGGCAGGCATTGTCGGACATAAGAAGTTTGCCTACGACATTTGGGGCGATGCCGTGAACCTTGCCTCGCGCATGGAATCTTCGGGTGAAGCGGGACGCATCAACATTAGCACTGCTACCTATGAGCGCATAAAAGAACAATACACCTGCACTTTCCGCGGTGAAATCGAAGCCAAAAACAAAGGCAAAGTAGGAATGTACTTTGTCGAAACACCATAACCAACATTAATCCAACCACGATGCTAAAAAAATTCTCCCTCTGGGAAATCGCCATTCTGCTTATGGCAATTGTGGTCATCTTCTATACCGAGTACCTGTTTGTATTTGAGAAGGATTATGACCGCGCACTGTTCATTGGACTATGGCCACCCACCATGCTCTTGTTGCTCATTTATCTTAATACTAAAAAGCGCTAATGCCATGGAAGAGAAAAAAATGCTCATTTTAACAGCCATTATCGCTGTTCTCTATATGGGATTCATGTATCAGATGCTCATGGCCAAACATCAGTCAGAAGAGGATTAAATGCAGTCTATTCAAAAGTGAACCTGAACTTAACTCGCAGATGAATACAAGGCTGTCATCGCGAATTCTCATCATGCTCATCATGATTGGAATGTGTGGACGGCGATGGCTCCCTCAGAAGGAACCAGCATGTATTTCGCAGAGCAAAAAGCAACATCTGATTATAAATGACTAGTGACTGGTAACTGACAACTAGTAACTGGTCATTAGTCACTAGTCATTTGTCACTATCCCCCTGCGCAACACCGCCAGTATCTCCATCGCAGCTACACTGATCTTCGTGCCCGGACCAAAGATACCTACAGCGCCTGCGTTGTAAAGGAAGTCGTAATCTTGTTCGGGAATAACGCCGCCTGCAACGACGAGGATGTCGGGGCGGCCTTGCTTTTTGAGTTCTTCGATGAGTTGTGGTACAAGTGTTTTGTGTCCTGCCGCAAGTGAAGATGCACCGACTACATGCACATCGTTTTCAATCGCCTGACGCGCAACTTCTTCGGGTGTTTGGAACAACGGACCGATATCGACGTCGAAGCCAATATCGGCAAATGAAGTAGCAATAACCTTGGCCCCGCGATCGTGACCGTCCTGCCCCATCTTCGCCACCATGATGCGCGGCCTGCGCCCTGCGTGGGCTGCAAACTCATCGCTCATGCGACGTGCTTTTTCAAAATCTGCATCCATAGTTGACTCGCTCGAATATACACCTGAAACGCTGCGGATAGCGGCCTTATACCGGCCATACACCTCTTCCATTGCATCGGAAATCTCACCAAGACTGGCGCGCTTGCGAGCAGCATCCACCGCAAGCTCGAGCAAATTTCCTTCGCCCGTGCGCGCACAATGAGTGATTGCTGCAAGCGCTTTACGACAAGCCTTTTCATCGCGCTCATCGCGCAATTGCTTCAAGCGCATCAGTTGCGCTTCGCGCACGGCATTGTTGTCGACCTCCAAAATATCCATCTCGGTCTGCTCCTCGACCTGGTAAATATTAACGCCAATAATTTTATCCTTGCCACTATCGATACGCGCTTGTTTCCTAGCTGCTGCTTCTTCAATACGCAACTTCGGTAACCCGGCTTCGATGGCTTTGGTCATGCCGCCCATTTCCTCTACCTCCTGAATCAACTTCCACGCGCGCTCGGCAATATCGTTCGTGAGTTGTTCAATCACCTTGCTGCCTGCCCATGGATCAACTGCCTTGGTGATGTCGGTTTCATCTTGAATGTACAACTGTGTATTGCGGGCTATGCGTGCGCTAAAATCGGTTGGAAGCGCAATGGCTTCATCGAGCGCATTAGTATGCAACGACTGTGTGCCGCCAAAGGCTGCAGCCATCGCTTCGATGCAAGTGCGCGCAACGTTGTTAAACGGATCTTGCTTGGTCAAACTCCAACCGCTCGTCTGGCAATGCGTGCGCAACGCCATGCTCTTGGGGTTCTTGGGATTGAACTGTTTGATGAGTTTCGCCCACAGCATGCGCGCTGCGCGCATCTTGGCAATCTCTTCGAAGTGATTCATGCCAATGGCCCAGAAGAAAGAAAGACGAGGTGCAAAATCATCCACACTCATACCGGCTGCGATTCCTGCGCGCACATATTCCAATCCATCCGCAAGGGTGTAGGCCAATTCAATGTCGAGCGTGGCACCTGCTTCCTGCATATGATATCCACTGATTGAAATCGGATTGAACTTCGGCATGTGCTGCGAAGTGTATTGAAAAATATCGCTCACAATACGCATGCTCGGCGCGGGCGGATAGATATACGTATTGCGCACCATGAACTCCTTGAGGATGTCGTTCTGAATGGTGCCTTGCAGTTGCTCGGGACGAACACCTTGTTCTTCGGCGGCAACGATATAAAAAGCGAGAATCGGAATGACAGCGCCGTTCATGGTCATCGACACGCTCATCTCGTTAAGCGGGATGCCGTCGAACAGCACTTTCATATCCAGAATGGAATCAATTGCTACACCGGCCTTTCCCACATCTCCAACTACTCGCGGATGGTCGCTGTCGTAGCCTCGGTGTGTGGCGAGGTCGAACGCTACACTCAAGCCTTTTTGCCCGGCCGCAAGATTTCGGCGATAAAAAGCGTTGGATGCTTCAGCTGTGCTGAATCCTGCATACTGGCGAATCGTCCACGGACGAATGGTATACATACTTGCATACGGACCGCCCAAAAAGGGCGCAGCGCCTGCGATGAATTTAGTCTTTGGGAAAACCTCAGGACGTGAGTTCCCTTGAATCTGAATCTTCGAAAAGTCAATACGCTCCATAGGTTTGGGCGAAGGTAGAAAATCGTACGGCGTTTCGATTACATCACTCGGTAATTCCAATGATGCACATCGGTTTCTATGCCGCGCTTTACGTGATCAAGGTACGTGCTAACGCGATCGTCGAAAGTCTGGCTACCATTCGGATTAATCGTATAATCCACTCCGTTGTGATGAATGGTGCGAATAGGTGCAATTGTAGCTGCAGTACCTACACCAAAAGCGCCATCGAGTTTTCCTGCTTTCAACAAGTCCACCACTTCAGCAACAGCCACTTTGCGTTCTTGTACATCATATCCCCAGTCGCGCGCCAGTTGCAACACACTGCTGCGGGTTACGCCGTTGAGAATAGAATCGCTCAGAGCTGGTGTCATAACCGTATTACCTGAGAGGAACATCACGTTCATGGTACCGCTTTCCTCAAAGTATTCATGCGTTTGTGCATCGGTCCACAGCACCTGATCGTAGCCGGCATCCTTGGCTATTTGTGTGGGATATAGGGAAGCTCCATAATTTCCTGCTGCCTTAGCATGTCCGGTGCCGCCGCGCACGGCTCGTGTATAATCTGTTTCGATTTTAACCTTCAGTTCTGCCGTGTAATACTTGCCTACAGGTCCGGTGAATATCACGAAAAGATAGGTCTCGGATGGACGAACACCTACATATTCATCGACAGCAAACATATGGGGGCGTATGTAGAGTGACTCTCCCTCGCCTTTCGGAATCCAACCTGAATCAAGTTTTACAAGCTGAGTGAGTGCGTCCATAAAGAGCTCTGCAGGTAATTCGGGCATGCACATGCGTCGGGCAGATTCATTCAAACGTTCAGCATTTTTTTCCGGACGAAAAATGAAAACTTCATCGTTGGCACTTTTGAATGCCTTCAATCCTTCAAAGATGGCTTGTCCATAATGAAGCGCGCTGATAGCGGGGCTGAATTGCATGGGGCCATACGGGCGGATTTGCGCATTGGTCCATTGACCATCACGGTATTCGATCACAGCCATGTGGTCGCTGAAAATCTTACCGAAGCCGAGATCGTCCCAGTTGACTTCCTTCAATCGGCTGTGTGAGGTTTTGGTAACCTCAATCTTGTGTGTTGCTATCATTTAGCGAACGTTGTTTGTGGGGGCTGCATATTAATTGATGCGGCCTTAGGCAAAAATAAGTGAGGGAAGCAGAATTACTGCAGTATGGCTATGAATTTCTATTTGCGCTATGTGTGCCTCTGCGGTTCATTTTCCGAGCAGAAAAGGGAGCAGAAAAGGTAAAGCATGTAAGCTAGGATAATAGGATGACAGGATTGCAGGATTATAGCAGGCGCACACCTTCAACTTTCAACCTTCAACTTTCAACTATTATCCCCCGGAGAACACTAAGCTAGGCTTGGACTAAACAGAAACTTATTCGGACTAACCAACTGAGTCTTCACTGCATACATCACAATCGCCGCGGTATTGTTGACTCCCAGCTTTTGCAGGATATTTTTGCGATGGGTATTCACGGTGTGTGGAGAAAGGAACAGCTTATCTGCAATCTCGACGTTGGTATATCCTTCGGCAATCAACGTGATAATTTCAAGTTCGCGCTCCGTAATCGAAACCGCTTCACAACTGAACTCCGTTAACTCAAGATCATTGACATCTATCGACTCTTTGCGAATCGTATTGAGAATCTGTCCACAGAAAAATCGACCACCGGCAGCTGTCTCACGCACACTATCAACGATTTCGTGAATATCGCAATCTTTCTTGATGTAGCTCACGATACCTGCGCGCAAGGCATTCACGATTGTTATACCCGACTGCTCGCCGGTAATTGCAACAAATCGGACATGCTTATTTTGTTTTTGAATGGCAGGCACGATGTCGATGCTGAACTGCTGCGCCGCAAAATCAATCAGAACAACATCCGGTTGAAATCCCTTCACCATTTCCTG
>JAURKF010000160.1 GCA_030831885.1 Flavobacteriales bacterium | reverse complement strand
TGCCTGACCAATGAAAGCCGGCAATACACGTCCGTCGTTTAGTCGCATGCGGGGGCCATACGTATTAAAAATGCGCACAATGCGCGTTTCCAATCCGTGAAACGTGTGGTAAGCCATGGTCATGGCCTCCTGGAAGCGCTTGGCTTCGTCGTACACACCACGCGGACCTACCGGATTTACATTGCCCCAATAGCTTTCCTTTTGAGGATGCACAGTTGGATCGCCATATACTTCGCTGGTGCTGGCAATAAGCACACGCGCGTTTTTGACCTTGGCCAAACCGAGGCAATTATGAATGCCCAACGATCCCACCTTCAAGGTTTGTATGGGTATCTTCAAATAATCGATAGGACTTGCCGGCGATGCGAAATGCAAAATGTAATCAAGTGGGCCGGGCACATGTATGAACTTGGAAACATCGTGATGATAAAACTCGAAATGCTCGAGCGGAAATAAATGCTCGATGTTTTTCAAATCACCGGTAATCAGGTTATCCATGCCAATCACATGGAAACCTTCTTTTATAAAGCGGTCGCACAGATGGGACCCCAAAAATCCGGCGGCACCGGTAATGAGTACTCTCTTCATACAAATAGATGCGTTAATAAGGCGCGCGAAGGTAAGTATCAATTAGCGGAACAAAGCAATATCCGCAGCACTATCCGCCCACTTCGGCAAGTTGCACCTTCAAACCATCCATTTCGTTGTGTAGATGCAATTGACAACCCAAACGAGAATTGCTTTTTACAAAGAATGCCTGATCGAGCATGGCCTCCTCATCGTCGTTGCGCGGTGATAAACTGTGGTCGGATAGAATGTACATATGGCAACTTGCGCACATGGCCATGCCACCGCAGGTTCCCTCTACCGGAAGCTCATAACTCTTGCAAAGCTCCATCATATTCATGTTCATATCGGTAGGCGCTTCGAGTGCATGCTCTTTACCTTCTCGGTCAACGACGGTGATGTGAATGATATTCTCCATAAAGGCAGCGAATGTAGCTAGAACTTAGAATCCCGTTACTCCATTCACGGTTGTGTATTTTAAAACGTAATTCTTATCGGGGTAAATACGTTTAAAAGCGCTCTGCACCATCAACGTAGCCTCATGAAATCCGCACAATATTAACTTAAGCTTTCCGGGATAGGTATTGATGTCGCCAATAGCATAGATTCCCGGCACATTGGTGCTGTAGTCGTATGTATTTACCTCAATAGAGTTCTTATCGATGTTCAAACCCCAATCTGCCAAAGGCCCCAACTTGGGCGATAAGCCAAACAACGGTAGCCAATGGTCGGTAGTAAGCACAATCTTGCCATCGGCCTGCGAATCCACCTCCACTGATTCCAGTCGCTCGCCTCCCTGTAATCCCACAACCTCAGCATCCGTAAGGAGTTTAATCCTTCCTGATGCTGCCATATCGAGCACTTTTTGCACACTATCCGGATGACCGCGAAAGCTCTTACTGCGGTGTATAAGCGTAACTTCCTTAGCCACACCATTGGCCAGAAATATGGACCAGTCGAGCGCACTATCACCACCACCACTAATGATTACACGCTTACCCTGATAGAAATTCGGATCGCGCACGATGTACTCGATTCCCTTGTCTTCGAAATCGGTAATATTTCCAATCGGTGGCTTGCGTGGCTCGAAACAGCCCAAACCGCCGGCAATAGCAATAACAGGTGCTTTGTGAACGGTGCCGCGACTTGTCTTCACGATGAACTTGCCATCCTCTGTTTTATCGAACGATTCGCAACGCTCTCCCAGCGTGAATCCGGGCTTAAACGGAGCGGCCTGCTTCATAAGATGATCGATAAGGTCACCCGCAAGTACTTCCGGAAAACCGGGGATGTCATAGATTGGCTTTTTCGGATAAATCTCGGTAAGCTGCCCACCCGCCTGTGGCAAGGCATCAATGAGGTGACAACGTAATTTGAGCAGGCCGGCTTCGAACACGGTAAACAATCCGCAAGGGCCTGCTCCTATGATGATGATATCGGTTTCAATCATGAAATTTTCCTGTGCGCCGCGAAGATACAGCGAGCGTTCAAATTCATTACAACAATCGAAAAGCAAAATGGTTGTGTGAGCAATCGTTTGAACCAATCAGAGGATTACTTGGATTCGTGTGACTTATAATCAAGTGGTACAACTCAAGCATTCAACCAAAGGGTGTATTTATTTGAGCTTTATCAAAATTCCTTGTAACAATCCTATCCTACCTTCGTCCTATTGTCAACTTCTCATGACAACCAAGGAGTACAATACCACAGTAGAACAATACGCCAACCGCGTCTTTGCCTTCGTTTACAAGCAATTGAAAGACCGCGAGCAGGCGCAGGACATCGTTCAAACGGTATTCGGGAAGATGTGGGAGAAGGTAGATACCATCGATGCATCCAAGGCGAAGTCCTATCTTTTTACGGCGGCTTATCACGCCATCGTTGACTGGTCGCGCAAGCAAAAGTCGAAACAGAAGACTATGATGCACGTGGAAGGCGGTATTGAACTGCAAGACCACAGCGATGAACTGCGATCACTCCTCAATCGCGCAGTTGACACTCTTCCTGAGGTGCAGAAGCAGCTCATTCTCCTGCGCGACTATGAAGACTATGACTACACGCAAATAGCGGAAATCACGGGACTAAGCGACACCCAAGTACGCGTGTACATCTTCCGTGCACGACAAACGCTTAAATCATTCATCACCCAACACTGGCCCTCATGAACATCGGACCCGGAAATATCGAAGCCTTGCTACTCGACGCCCTCGAAGGTCGACTAAGCCCTGAGCAGGCCGCCGAGGTGTGGGCTGCGCTCGAAGCCCATCCCGAATGGGGCGTTAGCTGGGATTTCGACGACCGCGAATTGCCGCGTTTGTCGCTCGAAGAGGTGCCCGCCATGGATTGGTCGGGGCTGAAAAAGGAAGTGGTAACCGATATCCAAATACGCCAAGCCCTTCGCCGCGACCGTGACCTCCATACGCTTGATTCTGATGTGAAGCAATCGCTCTACCGAATGGTGGGTGAGCGCAGTCGAACTAGCGAAGAGCGCTCACTCTGGAGCTATTGGGCTGCTGCCGCCAGTGTAACGCTCATCATCGGGCTGATGTGGTGGGGCAACAAACCGACAGATACTCCCGCGCTAGCAACACAAGCGCAGCAGAAGCAACTGCCCTCGACGGAATCATCCATGCCGGCAATAGATACTACCTCTTCCACAAGTGCCCCAAACCCTTCAGAAGAATTTAAAGCTGCCACCTCGACAGTACAAACAATTCGTGCATTCGTGGCCGACAAACAAATCATCGAAAACTGCAGCGGGCTTCCGGAGCCTCTGAATACCGAAGATAATCGCGTCATTAACCCTACGCAAAACAACACAGAAAACATCGCCCAAGTAACCGATAGCACATCGATAGAAGCACCGCTTGAACTTCCATTCAAGATTCAAGAAATGCCGCTTGAAACGACCTATCTAGCTCAACATATTAAACCGAATTCCCAAGAAATATCCTCTGAACCACTCACACCAACGCAGTGGCTCAAGAAGAAGGCCGACCAAGTTCTCCGACGCGCCGAAGCAGACGGTACCCTGCCCACCGTGCACCGCGAAAAGGGAGCCTTCTCGCTCGAATGGGGATCACTATCCATCAACACTCATTAAAAAACGAAAGATATGAAATACTCAATCAAATTGTGGATCACCGGCATGGTTATGCTTTCCACAACCGCTTTTCACGCCCATGATTTCACTTCGGCAATTGCCGCAGAACCTATTGACACCCTGAAGAAAGACACCGTCAACATCAAAATGGGAAGCACAACTTTTCTGATCATCACTGATGAGGAATGCGAAGACACCCTCAAATTAGACGGAAAACTGGAGCCCAAAAAATTACACGCCGA
>JAURKF010000159.1 GCA_030831885.1 Flavobacteriales bacterium | reverse complement strand
TCAACAGTTTTCAAGACTGCCGCAATCGACCACTCTGCCATCTCTCCGCGGCGAAAATACTGCGGTGACAAGGGTCGATACAAATTTTTTTTGGACATGGGCGAATTTGTTTGGTTCGGAGCTGATTTTCACACGGTGTGAAATAACTCCTTTGTAGCAAAGGCCCTTTCGAGAATGCCTCACATTGTTTATGTCTTGGGAATATTTCGGCATAACCGGAATAGTTTATTCCTGCGCCTTTTGAAGTGTCGTACCTTTCTTTGCGACATGGAATCAACGATGATTACAACCGATATGGTCGAAACGGCTGCGGCGTTTGTGAATAGCACGGCTAGCCACATCTTTCTGACCGGCAAAGCAGGTACGGGAAAGACAACCTTCCTGCGCAGCCTGGGTGAACGCACGCACAAGCGCTTCGCTATTGTTGCACCTACGGGCATCGCTGCACTCAATGCGGGTGGTGTGACCATTCATTCCATGTTTCAATTGCCTCTAGGCACCTTCTTGCCGGATCGAACCCCATCGGGCCATTTCTCTTCGGATGCTAACATCTATACCCAGTTCACTCTTTCGCGCAAACACCCCATTAGCGCGGCAAAAAAGCAAGTGCTGCGCAGTCTCGACCTGCTCATCATCGACGAGGTAAGTATGTTGCGATCGGATGTGCTCGATGCCATAGACTATCGCATGAGGACTGTGCGCGGCAATTTTGCGCGCGCGTTTGGTGGCGTTCAAGTGCTTTTGATTGGTGATTTGTTTCAATTGCCCCCCATTGTCAAAGATCACGAATGGGGCTTGCTAAAACGCTATTACCACAGCGCCCATTTCTTCGAAGCGCTTGCTCTACAGTCGGAAGGGTTCGTATATATAGAACTCGATAAGATATTCCGACAATCGGATCAACGTTTTATTGATTTGCTGAACAACCTCCGGGAAAACAAAACAACAGCCGAGGATATATCGCTGCTTAATACTTACTACGAACCGCAAACTCCACAAGAAGAAGGCATCATTACACTTACTACGCATAACTACAAAGCGGATGACATGAACTCGGCGCGATTGCGGAATTTGCAGGGAAAATCACATGTGTTTGAAGCTGCCATCGATGGCGATTTTCCTGAATCGATGTATCCGCTCCCGCTCAAACTTGAGCTGAAGGAAGGCGCTCAGATAATGTTCGTGCGCAACGACAGTAATGGTGGACGTTTCTTCAATGGCATGTTGGCAACGGTGCACGATTTGGATGAAAAGTCCATTAAGGTGCGAGTGCTTGACAGTGGACTGGTGTTGGAAGTACCACGCGAAGAATGGGAAAATAAAAAGTACTCGGTAAGCGCGGCTACCCGCGATCTCGATGAGGAAGTTGTTGGCACGTTCAGTCAGTTTCCCATCAAACTAGCGTGGGCGGTGACGGTTCATAAAAGTCAAGGTCTTACTTTCGATAGAGCTATTATCGATGTTGGGCAGGCGTTTGCTCCCGGCCAGGTTTACGTAGCGCTGTCGCGCCTTCGTTCGCTAAATGGTTTGATTTTACGAACGCGCATCGATCCGGCCGTAATCAGTAACGATGCCGTAGTGATCAATTTTTCTAAAACGAAACACGCGATGGAGCAGCTCCAGCAGATGCTTCATGAAAGAAGGGTTTACTATATCCACGAGCTGATTGCTTCGACGTTTTTGTTTGATCCTCTTTTGCGTGAGCTTGAACACATCCTGAAGGAAGGCGATAACACGTCGGAATTTGAGGACGCTTCCATGAAGCCTATACTGCAAGTAATTCGAGAAACCCTGCGCAAGGAGGAAGCGAATACCGGCAAGTTTGTGCAACAACTGAATTACCTGCTGCAACAAGACAATCGAGATTCGCTAGCGGAACGTATCTCCAAGGGAAGCGCTTATTATATGGAAATGCTCAGTCAGCAGCTTTCGTCCTTGCTTCTTCATATGCAACACGTGCAATGGCGAAGTGGAGTAAGGACGTATTTGAATACATTGGGTGAAGTAGATCAACTTCTGATGAAGAAGTATGAGGATATTGCCAAGTCGGCGATTATTATACAAGATTTGCTAAATCGGGAAACGTTTATCGATGTATCGGCTGTTGATAAGCAGCGCGATGCGCTTCGCAAGAGCTGGCTGGAGAATGCGCGGGTAGAAGCTTCCTTGCAGAGGCAGTCGGCTGCAGATGATTCGCCGCAATACGCCGGAAAGAAAAGGGGCCGCAAAACACCTAAGACAGAGAGCTCAAAAAAGCTGAAATCGGTGAAGAAAGATACGCTCGCTCATACACTTGAATTGTTTCTTGCCGGAAAAACGCCCGAGCAAATCGGAGCAGAGCGCTCGCTGGCACTTTCAACTATTGAAGGTCATTTAGTGAAAGCAATAGGCATGGGGAGACTTGAACTGAGCTCGTATGTAAATAGCGAAGATGCGGGCATCATCGAAGCATCCATTGTTGAATATGGAACAGCGGGGTTAAAACCCGTTCATGAGGCCTTGGGCAATCAATACAGTTGGGGAATGATTAAAGCGGTGGCGGCGTCGATGAGGGCAGGCGATGGCAGTTGATTTGGAATCCCACGAATGAATTCGTGGGCCGGCATGGCGGTACTAACTAGTTTTTGTTCGTACCTCTGCCTTCGGCTTCGCTCAGGCATCGGTGCTACCTCACCCCTCACCCCTCACCCCTTATCCCTTACCCCTTCACTCAGTACCTGATCCACTTCCACAGTTCCTTGTAGGATGATTTTTTGCCGTGCATCAAGATGCCCACGCGGTAGATTTTCCCGGCCAGCCAAACGAAGAAAAAGATGCTGGATACGAGCACTGTAATGGACAATAGTTTTAGTCCGATTGAGACACCAATGGCCGTCTTAACCATCATCACAATAGGTGAGGTGAGCGGAACGATAGCGAAAATATGGCCTATACTGCTCTCCGGGTTCTCTATCATCATAGTCGAAACTACGTAACCGAAAATGAGTGGTAAGGTCACGGGCATCATGAATTGCTGGGTGTCTGTTTCATTATCTACACTGGCGCCAATGGCAGCAAACAAAGAACCGTACAGCATGTAGCCGCACACGAAGAATAAAAGGAACGACACAATCATGTCCGCCCAATTCACTTCAGTCAAAACAGCCAATAATTCCGTTTGCATTTCACCGACATCGCTATCGTCAGACATGTTTTGAGCCTGTATGGCGCCCGTGGAGTCGATCATGGCCAATTGCTCTTTTTGCTTTTCGAGAAGCTGCTTCTGCATCGCACCCACGCCAAATACCGATATGGCTGCCGTGAGTCCAACCCAAATGAGAAATTGTGTTAGTCCTACGAGGCCAATCCCAATAATCTTTCCCATCATGAGCTGAAAGGGTTTAACACTCGAGATAATTACTTCTACAATGCGGCTCGACTTTTCTTCCATTACACCGCGCATAACTTGCATGCCATAGAAGAAGATGAAGATGTAAATTACAATTGCAAACGCGAATCCTATCATGGCTTTTACGGAGGTGAGGTCTTCTTTATCACCGGCACTTGGCTTGATGACGTTTATATCGACCGACTGGCGTATGCTCTTGTATGCTTCGATGGTAATGTTATTCTTCTTTGCGCGATATAGTTCCATTGCATCTTCAATGTCGCGGGCAATTCGATTTTGAACCGACATGCTGGGTGTTTTCTCTGCAAACATTTCGACTTTACCATCGGTATAGGAAACTGCAGAAAGCTGCACTACAGCCGTGTATATGCCAGAGGCGAGTTCTTCTTTTGGATCTACGGTTCCTTTTCTAAAATCGAATGTGATTTTGTCGGTGTTGTGAAATCGTGGACGATCAACACCGGCTTGCTGATACGTCAGAATTTCGTCTTCAAGCAAGTAGCCTAGATCGTCGGCAAGTAATACATGATGATGCGTTGTATCACTCGCCGCCAGCAATGTAACACCAACAATAAGACCCCCGAAAATGATGGGCCCCAGGATAGTCATGATTAGAAAGCTCTTCTTCTTAACCTTGGTCAGGTATTCGCGCTGTATGATGAGGATTGTCTTATTCATGGCTTGCATTGAATTGTTGGACCGCTTGGATAAAAATCTGCTCCATATCGGGCACCAATTCGTTGACGCCATGAATCTGAACATGCGGAATGAGGGCTTGCAGCAAATCGTTCACTGAACGCCCTGAGAGTAGCTTGATCTCTGCGAATGCACCTTTCTCATCGGTTGCTGTACGCAGCAATTCGAATTGAGTCCACAGTCCGATACCAATATCCATCGCTGCTCCTTCGAAGTCGATGCGATACGTTTGCGTTCGAAAGCGTGACTTGATTTCTTTCACGCTGCCGTCGAGTATTACTTGCGAACGATTCATGAGAGCGATGTTGTCGCACAGCGATTCCACGCTCCCCATATCGTGTGTCGATAGAATGATGGTGGCCCCTTCATCTTTCAATCGCAGCATTTCAACTCGGATGAGCTCTGCATTGATTGGGTCGAATCCGCTGAAGGGCTCATCGAGTATCAAGAGCTTCGGTTTGTGAAGCACGGTTGTAATGAACTGTACTTTCTGAGCCATTCCCTTCGAAAGGTCTTCTACTTTTTTATCCCACCAGTTGCTAATCTCAAAGCGTTCAAACCAAGCTTTCAGGCGCGTATGCGCTTCACTTGCAGAAAGACCTTTGAGTTGGGCGAGATACATACATTGCTCACCAACTTTCATTTTCTTGTAGAGGCCGCGTTCTTCAGGCAAGTACCCGATGAATTCTACATCGCCCGGCTGTAGCGGTTTTCCACAAAATAAAACTTCGCCTTTATCCGGGCCTGTAATCTGATTGATGATGCGTATCAACGACGTTTTGCCTGCGCCGTTGGGTCCGAGTAATCCGAATACACTGCGCTCAGGGACAGCAATACTGACATCGTTCAGAGCGACGTGCTTTGCGTAGGCTTTATGGATATGACGAGCTTCAAGAGTGAACATGGGGTGAGGGGTGAGTTACGGGGTTCGAGGTGTAAGGTAAAGGGTAAAAGGCAAAAAGTATACTACCTTAAACCTTATCGCTTACCCCTTCAATCACGCCATTAACAATATACTCCAACTGCTCTTCGGTAAGTTCCGTATGCATGGGCAGCGACATAACCTTGCGAGAGAGTTCTTCGGTAATGGGGAAGTCACCTTCTTTATAACGTGGGTCAGTGTAAGCTTTTTGCATGTGCATGGGCACGGGATAATACACCATAGAAGCAATTCCTTTCTCTTGCAATTTGGCTTGCAGTGCAGCTCTGTCGATGTCGTTCAACACAAGTGTGTATTGATGAAACACGTGGGTGCTTTTCGAATCGCGAGCGGGGATGGTAAGTTTCGGGTGATTTGCAAAAGCCTTATCATAATAAGCAGCCGCACGCTGCCGATTGGCTATGTATTCGTCGAGGTGGGCAAGTTTTACGTTGAGAACAGCAGCCTGCATCGTGTCGAGGCGTGAATTCACTCCGATACTGTCGTGATAGTATCTCACCTTCATGCCATGGTTCGAGACCATGCGTAACTTCTCGGCGAGGGCATCGTCGTTGGTGAACATAGCACCACCATCCCCATAACAACCCAGATTCTTCGAAGGGAAGAAACTGGTGGTGCCAATGTGTCCCATGGTTCCGGCTTGCTTGCGCGTGCCATCGTTGAATGTATAGTAAGCACCGATTGCCTGACAGTTGTCTTCAATCACAAACAAGTTGTGTTTCTTTGCAATGGCCATGATCGATTCCATATCGGCGCACTGGCCAAACAAATGAACCGGCACGATGGCTTTGGTTTTCGGAGTAATGGCCTTTTCGAGTGCTGCAGGATCTATGTTGTACGTGCCCGGCAAAGCATCCACCAGAACCGGCGTTAGTTGCAACAACGCAATTACTTCGACGGTTGCAACGAATGTGAAAGAAGTGGTGATTACTTCGTCGCCCGGCTTTAGGTCGAGTGCCATCATGGCAATCTGCAGTGCATCGGTCCCATTGGCGCATGGAATGACGTGTTTCACTCCCATGTATTTTTCCAATGCAGTCTGAAATTCTTTTACGGCAGGACCATTGATGAAAGCTGTGTTTTCCATTACATCCAGAATGGCTCGGTCTATTTCATCTTTCACACGATGGTACTGGGTCTTGAGGTCGACCATGGGAATATTCATCATACGTATTTCAAGTTTTTAATGCGCCGAAGATACATTTATTTAAAGCGACACAATCTTCATGAAAGCATGTCAAAAACAGCAGTTGTCAACGCCAGAATTTGATAAGCAGAATTTCAATCGCCAGAAATATGAGTGCCCATACGATGAGGCTTAACCAGAATTTTTGTCCGTTCTCTATTGAGGTAGCGCCCGCAGATACTGCTTCTGTATCGCCCTCCAATACAGACCAATTGGTGAGGCTTTTCTCTTTTAGAGCATTTTCAAAAGCATCGATCGACATGGTTTCGTTGTAGGATTCTACTCGGTTATAATTGAAGGCGAGCGGCTGCATTTCTTTATCACCGCTTTTTAGGATGTAATTACCGGCATCCTTTAAGTCACTATGCACATAAACTTCTACTTGGTTCCCGGCATTGCGATGTTCCGGTATTACTTCGGTATTGGTCACAACGTTGGTGAGTCGGAAGGTCTCGTCGCCTGCGAGCTGAATGTTGCGCAAAATGATGGCTTCCTCTCGTCCAAGCGTATAACTTAGTTGCGCCGCAGGTTGAGAAAACTCTGCGATGCGAACAAGCGTAGCGGGGAAGAACGCGTGTTGGGTGAAATTGGTTTCTTCAGGAGAGAGAGAAACACTCGAGAAATAAAATCGGCCGTGACCTATTGAGGAAGACACCAGAAAGGGATTGCCATTTTGGAGTGTCATCATAGGTTCGGACGCAGCGTTTGAACTGAGCGAAAGATTGAAATATGAATTTGCAAGCGGCAAATCGATGTTGCCCGATGAGCGCTGGAATGCTTCTTTGAAGATGTAATGCTCATAGTTTACGGTTGTTACAGGAGATGGCGTGGTAGCCTTCCCCGATATGTTTCCGCATTTCCATGTGCTTAGTGCATTATTATATTCGTTGAGCATGCATTCAGACGCAGGGATGAGTAGTACGCTTCCTCCGGCTTCCATA
>JAURKF010000158.1 GCA_030831885.1 Flavobacteriales bacterium | reverse complement strand
CGATAAGATTCGCGACACAGCCACCTCACACAACCGTCTTTTCTTTGTGGAAGTGATGGGACGCAACAGTGGTTTCATTGCACTCAAAGCGGGCATTGCCACTGGTGCAATAGCCATCGTGTTGCCTGAAGATGAAATGAGCATCGACGATTTGGTAGCTACACTTCGCGAAAGCGAAGAGAGCGGCAAGTCGAGTTCGATTGTGCTTGTTGCCGAAGGAAGCAAGAGCGGCGGAGCGTATGAGATAGCCAAAAAAGTTACAGAGAAATACAGCGAATATGAAACACGCGTATCGGTACTCGGACACCTGCAACGTGGGGGTGCTCCTTCTTGCTACGATCGTGTGATGGCCTCACGGATGGGTGTGGCCGCGGTAGAAGGTTTGTTGGAAGGAAGAAAGGACGTAATGATCGGAATCATCAACGACCGCGAAACCTACACACCGCTTTCGGAGGCCATCAACAACCGCCACCTGCCCAATCGCGATGAGCTGCGCATTGCCCGCATCCTCTCGATCTAAGCAGGAGCAATAAATTCAATTAGCAAGAAAACAATGAAGAAAATAGCCATCAACGGTTTCGGACGCATCGGACGTATGTGTTTCCGCAGCCTCATCAACAATCCACAAGTAGAAGTAGTTGCCATAAATGATTTGACCGATGTGAAAACATTGGCTCACCTGCTGAAATACGATAGCGTGCACGGTCGTTTCGGACATGCCGTAGATCACAACTCCGATTCCATCATCGTGAATGGAAAGGCTATCAAGATTTACGCAGCAAAAGATCCTGCAACCCTTCCTTGGGGCGGCCTGGGGATTGAAGTTGTTATTGAATCAACCGGAATCTTTACCGATAAAGAAAGTGCATCCAAACACATTCAGGCCGGCGCAAAAAAGGTCATCATCAGTGCTCCTGCAACAGGTGCGGTGAAGACGATTGTACTCGGTGTAAACGATGACCAGATAACGGCTGACGATACCGTGTTGAGCAATGCATCATGCACAACCAATTGCCTGGCTCCAATGGCCAAGGTGCTCAACGATGCATTCGGAATTGAAAAGGGATACATCACCACAGTGCATGCATATACCGCCGATCAGCGCTTGCAAGATGCTCCTCACAAGGATTTGCGTCGTGCGCGTGCAGCTGCATTGAGCATGGTTCCAACCTCTACCGGAGCTGCCAAAGCAGTAGGCGAGGTGTTGCCACAACTGAAGGGCAAACTCGACGGTGTGGCCGTGCGTGTGCCCACCCCCGATGGTTCTATGACCGACCTTGTAGCCGTACTCAAGCGCGATGTTACCATTGAAGAAGTGAACGCAGCCATGAAAGCAGCAGCTGAAGGCCCGATGAAGGGAATATTGGAGTACTGCACAGATCCTATTGTTTCTATTGACATCGTTGGAAATCTTCACTCGTGCATTTTCGATGCAGCACTTACAGCTGTAAACGGAAATCTGGTGAAGGTCATGGCGTGGTACGATAACGAGGCCGGATACTCTCAGCGGGTTTGCGACCTCATCGAGAAAATTTAAGGACTACTTAGCACAAACCAACACACTATAATTTAACCATGATCATCATTGCAGACAGCGGCTCCACTAAATGCGATTGGGCCCTGATTGACGAGAAAGGTGCACGGATTGACAACTTCCAAACGATGGGACTCAATCCGTACTTCCATTCTCCCGACGTGATCGAGAAAGCCATCAAGGACAATGCACCCTTCTATGCGCTGGCCGATCAGATAAAGCACATATTTTTCTATGGTGCCGGAAGCAGCACATCAGAAATGCACGCCATCATGCGCGCAGGATTGGAGCGCGTATTTAAGCACGCCGAGATTTTGGTAGAACACGATCAACTCGGTTCTGCTATGGCAGTGTATGATGGAGAACCATGCATTGCCTGTATTCTCGGAACAGGAAGTAATTCCTGCTATTTCGATGGACAAAACGTTTCAGAAGAAGTTCCTTCTCTGGCATACATCCTGGGTGACGAGGCCAGCGGTGGTTACTTCGGAAAAATTTTATTGCAGGAATATTTCTACAAAAAATTACCTACCGATTTGAAGGCCGCTTTCGAAGAAAAATATGCCCCTACCAAAGACGACATTATCAATAAAATTTATCGCGAGCCAAACGCGAATGTGTATCTAGCATCCTTCATGAAGTTCATCGGTGAGCATCGCGATCATCCCCACGTGAAGGCTTGGGTGAAGAAGGGAATGATGCACTTCATGGATATTCATGTAGCGTGCTTCTCGAATTACCGTGAAGTGCCTGTTCATTTTGTGGGAAGCATCGGTCACTATTTTCATGACTGCTTGCAAGCCGCAGCCGATGAGATGGGAGTTCGCTTGGGTAAGGTGATACGCAAGCCTATTGATGGTTTGGTAGAATATCATGTAAAGTATAAACTGCCTGCTTTGGTAGGGAATTAATAGCGCATGGAAAAGCGAATTTGCGTCATTGCCCACGACAGTATGAAGCCCACGCTGGTTTCTTTCTTGAAGGAAAGAGAACAGTGGTTGTGGAATAGAAAGTTTGTAGCCACCGGTCTCACGGCCGAGTTCATGGAGCATGAAGCAATGCAATTGCACGTGGAGCATGTTAATCCGGGACGTAGCGGCGGATTCAAAGAATTGGAGGCCATGGTCAATCGCGATGAGATTGCCATGGTTCTCTTTTTTCGGGATCCTGAAATTATACAGGACTATGAAGCAGATGTAGTGGCCTTAGTTAAGGCTTGTATCAAAAAAAATATTCCGCTGGCGAGTAATCCTGCGAGTGCCGAGTTGCTCATCATCGGCATGATTCGCATGGAAGCCGGTCGCAAATAATACCCTCTACTTTTACGGTATGATTAAAGCCTGTTTGTTCGATATGGACGGTGTAATAGTGGACACGGCCAAGTTTCATTTTCTCGCTTGGCAGAGGTTAGCCCATTCCCTCAGCATAGAATTTACTGAGGTTCAAAACGAAGTGCTCAAAGGAGTGAGTCGGGTGGAATCGTTGGAGAAAATCCTTTCCTGGGGCGGCATACAGCTCAATAATGCAAAGAAGATCGAGCTGATGGAAATGAAGAATAGCTGGTATCTCGAATATGCCGAGCAGGTGAATCCGGCGGAAATGTTACCCGGGGTATTGGATTTCTTGAATGAACTTCAGCAACAAAATATTCGTATTGGTCTTGGTTCGTCTTCAAAAAATGCAGTGCTCATTTTAGAAAAGCTAGGCATCTACTCCATGTTCGACACCATCATCGACGGCACGAAGATCCACATGTCCAAGCCACACCCGGAAGTATTTCAGCGAGGCGCCACAGAACTGAATCTGCAACCCTCAGAAATAGTAGTCTTCGAAGACGCTCAAAGTGGGGTAGAGGCCGCAAAAACAGGAGGCTTCTATTGCATCGGCATTGGTGATGCTACAGTTCTTTCCATGGCCGACGCGGTGGTGAAGTCGATGGAGGGGATGACGGTGGAGAAGATGGAATCCTTAGTGACTAGTGACGAGTGACGAATGGCGAGTGTTCCTCTCGGTTCACGTTCAACTTCTCATTCTCATTGTCCTTTCTGTTTCTCCTTCTAAAATTCCAGAAGGAGAATCAGAAGTAGAATGAGAATGAGGTTTGACAAACGGCTGCACTGTGTACCTCGCACTAAGCATTTTCTCCTAGGTCTTCCCCCCTCAGTCCACATACGTCTCTTTCATCACGCCTTTCAGTTTGATAATTTCCTTCGTGTTGAGCGAGCCCACTGCTTTGACAATGCGTCGTCGGTCGATTGTGCGAAGTTGATCGAGCACAACCCAACCTTTGGTTTTTCCGTGTTTGATAGGAATTCTTGTGGGATATGACTTTGAAGTACTTGTTACGGGAGCTATCACAATGGTTTGAAGAAAGCGATTCATTTCATCCGGTGAAATCACAACGCAAGGACGCGTCTTCTTCATTTCATTACCCATGGTGGGGTCGAGGTTAACGACCACAAGCTGGTATTGCTTTATTTCCATTCTTCAAATGTTTCATCGTCAAACACATCTCGCAGGAATGGTTTATCATCGCCATTTTCATTCATTTTCTTGAATGCTTTGTCCCATCCTTTTCGGGCTTCCGTTTTAGGCTTCAATACGATATGGTCTTTTTCAAGTATCAATTCGATGGAATCTTGCAGGTTGTATTTTTCAATGATAGTCTTCGAAAGGCGAATGCCTTTGGAATTGCCTATGGAGATGAGTGAGATTGTCATGATTCTGAAGTGTAATTACAAAGTTATTACATCTCTCATTGTTTGACAAATGTGTTTTCCTGTAGCTTCTGCTAGTGAGCGTTTTCATGACGCAAATCTGCAGCGAACACTGCGCATAAAAAAGGAATAAACTATTCCGGTTATGCTTGATG